>NZ_WHJC01000029.1 GCF_009295725.1 Clostridium tarantellae | reverse complement strand
CATTTATCTTCTTATAAGTTTCAAGTATCTTTTAATAATATTTTTATTAAAAGATACTTGAAATTCTCAAAATTATACTTAAATTCAATTATTCACTACAAATTATAGCTTAACATTTATATTTCATCAAATAACTTAATTGTTATAAAAAACAATATTATCTTTTAATTATTATCAAATTATCTAACTAAATATAATATAATGAATAAAAAATTCGTATAAGGTATTTTTTTATATATTTTTATTTATTATCTCATTCTTTATTCTATCTATAAAACTATCTAACTCCACAATTCCTTCATCACCATTTTCTCTACTTCTTAAAGAAATATTTTTATTGTTTTCTTCATTTTCACCAATAACAATAATATAAGGAACTCTTTCATTTCTAGCTTCTCTTATTTTATATCCTATTTTTTCACCACGTAAATCTGTTTCAACTCGTATTCCATTAGCTAATAACTTTTCTTTAACTTCATTGGAGTAATTTATGAACTTATCAGAAATAGGTAATATCTTAACTTGAACTGGTGCAAGCCATGTTGGAAATTTACCTGCAAAATGTTCTATCAATATACCAATAAATCTTTCAATACTTCCAAAAATAACTCTATGAATAACTATTGGTCTATGCTTTTCTCCATCACTTCCAATATAGTCTAGTTCAAATCTTTGAGGTAATTGAAAGTCTAATTGAATAGTACCACATTGCCATGTTCTACCTAAGCTATCTTCAAGATGAAAATCTATCTTAGGACCATAAAATGCTCCATCACCTTCATTTATTTTATAAGGTAAATTCATTTCCTCAAGAGCAGCCTTTAATGAATTTTCTGCCATATTCCAGTCTTCATCACTTCCCATAGAATCTTCTGGTCTTGTAGATAATTCAACACCATATTTAAATCCAAACTTTGAATATACTTCATCAATTAATGATACAACACCTTTAATTTCTGATTTTATTTGATCTGGTAACATAAATATATGAGCATCATCTTGAGTAAAGGCTCTTACTCTCATAAGTCCATGTAAAGCACCTGAAAGTTCATGTCTATGAACTCTTCCAAGCTCACCAACTCTCATTGGAAAATCTCTATAAGAATGTGCTTCTGATTTATAAACAAGCATTCCACCTGGACAATTCATTGGCTTTAATGCAAATTCTTCATTATCAATCATTGAAGTATACATATTTTCTTTATAATGATACCAATGTCCTGAAGTTTCCCATAGCTTTTTATTTAACATTATTGGAGTTTCAATCTCTACATATCCAGCCTTTTGGTGTAAGTCTCTCCAATAATTAATTAAATTATTTTTAAGCACTACACCTTTAGGTAAAAAGAATGGAAATCCTGGTCCTTCTTCAACAAAAGTAAATAATTTTAATTCTTTTCCTAACTTTCTATGATCCCTTTTCTTTGCTTCTTCTATATTGTTTAAATAAGTCTTCAAAAGTTCTTTATTAGAAAATGCTACCCCATAAATTCTTTGTAACATTTTATTTTTCTCATTACCCTTCCAATATGCACCTGCCACACTAGTTAATTTAAAGTCCTTTATTCCTTTAGTAGATACTAAATGTGGTCCTCTACATAAATCAATAAAATCACCCTGTTTATAAAGAGATATTACTTCCCCCTCTGGTAATTCTTTTATTAATTGAACCTTATAATCTTCATTTTTTTCTTCCATCAACTTTATAGCTTCTTCTTTACTTAACTCTATTCTTTCAAGACTTAAATTTTCTTTTATTATCTTTTTCATTTCCTCTTCTATTTTAACTAAATCTTCATTATTTAGTGGATTTTCTAAATCAAAATCATAATAAAATCCATTTTCTATTGATGGTCCTATAGCTAATTTTGCATCTTTATAAAGTCTCTTTACAGCTTGTGCCATCACATGTGAGGTAGTATGTCTCATAACCTTAATTCCATCTTCATCATCATAGGTTATTATGTTTACCTCATCACCATCTTTAAGCTTATAACTTAAATGGACTAAGGTTCCATTTACTTCACCTAAAACTGCATTTTTCCCTAGCTTTTTACTTATTAAATTAGCTAATTCTAAAATATTTGACTCTTCTTTTATCTCTTTTATTGATCCATCTTTTAATTTAACGTTAATCATTACATCTACCTCCTTTTATAAATTTCATTTTTAATATAAAAAAACACCCATCCCAAAACTTTGGGACGAATGTTATATCCATGGTTCCACCCAAATTGAATTTAAAAATTCAATTCATCTCTAAAAGCATTATCGATCTTCACCGATGGTATTTCTCAAATATTTGATACTAAACCATAACTCCAGGGTAGTTTTTCTTATAGTCATATTTAAAAGTGCTTACAGCCAATGGCACTTTCTCTCTTAAAACTGTATTCTATAATACTTTTTCCTATCAACATTTATTAATATTATACTTATTTACTATAATATTCAATATTAATTAAATTAATATTAGCACTTTTGGTTTTGTTTGTAAAGAAATTATATTTTATTGTTTATGATATGGTTCTCCATATCATAAATAATCCTACCTAACTTTCTTCACACTAATAATTTCAAAAAAATAAATAGGCCTCTTTCAAAGCCTATCTACAACTTTCTTCTTTTCTTAACTTTTTAACCACTTCTATATCTAATCCTGTTTTCAGTGCTATTGTTTCATCATCTAAAATATCTAATAAATTTTTAGCTACTTCTAATTTAGCTTTATTTTCTCCTCTTTTTTTAGCCTCTTCTTCCATTTCCTTTAGTATAAATGCATTATTAGCAACCATGCTTAGAACCTCCTTTTTGTCAGCATCTAAAACTTCATTAGCTTTTATTGCTAGTCTTTCTTCTGTTGTATTCTTTATCCAATGCTTAATAGCTTTTAATTCTTCATTACTTAACTCATCAAAAAATAATGCTATTGCTTTTACCCTATCTAAAAATTCCTTTGGAGTTATTTTTTGATCTAGTAAAAATATAGCTGATGTTACGTTTTTACTTTTTATTAATTCTTCTTTTGTAAATCCATTGTTTACATCAAATACATCATAAGTAAAGTTTAAAACTCCCTTATGAAATTTACTCTCATTGTAAAACATCTTTCTAAATTCATTAGGTACATCCCATATTTGTTTACCGTTATATAATACTATAGGTATTACTACTGGTATTTTTATGTTCTTATCATTTTTATCATGATTTTCATTTTTAGAAAACACTCTTAAAATCTCAACCATATAAAATAATAATCTTAAAGGCATTCTATAATCTATTCTAGATTGAAACTCTAAAAGTATATAAAATATTGCTTCTGTATCGCCAATTTTAGCTTTATAAACTATATCACTTTCTGTTTCTTCATAATCTGATGAAATAAATGATTTATTTACTAAAGTTAAATCTTCTGCTCTTAAGTCTTTAGTAAATTCTTTCTTCACAAAATTCTTTAATAAATCTATTGCTATTTCTTTTTTTGAATACAAATCCTTATATGACTTATCATGTATATGATAAATATTCTTCTTAACTTTCTCATTCATACTATAATTCCTTACTTTATCTTTTGTTTAAATTATTCTCTATTACTAATTTAATTATAACATTAACCTAAATCATTTTTTATAAAAACTTTAACTTAACAAATTCTTTACCCCATAAACAACTCATCAATTCTCAACATACTATTCTCCCTAAAATACTCCACCTCACATACCTCATGAGTAATTATAATAACCGTCTTATTTTTAACTTTGCTTATTACAAAGTTCATAACTTTTTCCTTAGTTTCTTTATCTAATCCTTTAAAGGGTTCATCCATAATTAATAAATCAAAGTCATATAATAAAGCTCTAAGTATGGCTATTCTCCTCTTCATACCTCCACTTAGTTCTCTTACTTTTTTGTTCATACACCCTTTTAAATCTAATTGTTCTAATGCTTTTTCAATTTTTAAATCACTAATATTTTCACATACTAATTTTATGTTTAATCTAACACTTAAATTTTCACATAAGCAATCATCTTGAAATACAGCACTAATTCTTTTATCATTAATGCCTTTAATATTACCTCCATCTGCTTTTTCTAAATTCATTAATATTCTTATTAAAGTTGTCTTGCCAATACCTGATGCCCCTAATATAAAGGATATAGCATTCTCTTTAAACTTAATATTAAGGTTGTCTAATATAGGTTTATTATTGTATTTTTTATTTAAATTCTCAATTACTATATCCATTTAATTTATCTCCAATCTTTTTAAAGCATAGTCTATTATTGATAAAAATCCTTTTTGAAAACAAATGCTTATAATAATAATAACTATGGTCCAAGCAAATAAATCTGGTGTGTTTAAATATATTTTAGCTTCATATAATTTTTCTCCAATAGAATTAGCAGGCATACCTATTACTTCTGCTGCTATACCTGCCTTCCAACATAATCCTAAAGAAACACTACATGCGGCTCTTAAATAGGGAGTAACCTGTGATAGGTATATATATCTTATTTTTTTTATTTTGCTAACCTTAAATACTTTAGCCATATCATTTAACTCTTTAGGAATACTTTTTATACCATCTAAAATATTTCTATATACCACAGGTAATACCATTAAGAAAGATACGAGTATTGATAGATTTTTTGAAGAGACCCATATTAAACATAGTATTATAAATGAAGCTACTGGTATAGCTTGTATTGTAAGTATTAATGGTTCAATAAGTGTTTTAAAGTTCTTTTTATTTGAAGCTATTATGGCAAATATTATTCCAACTATAAAAGCTAGTACAAATCCTGTAGTTATTTTAATAAAAGAAAATAATATGGACTTCCAGAAGTTGCTCTCCATTGATAACTCTAATAATCTTTTTAAAGCAGAAAAAGGAGATACTAAAAGTATCTCCTGACCAAGCATCATACTAACTATCTGCCAAACTATAAGCCAAAAGAGTATTGCTAATATATGAATTTTATTAATTTTCTTGAATATAGTAGAAATCTTCACCTGGCATTTTTCCTCCTACTGATTTTGCATTAGCATCATAAAGTACTTTTAAATAACCACTTAGCTTTTCTTTCATTTCATTACCTGCTATAAATGTTATATTACATTCTGGTATTGCTTTTTTAGCTATTGCTTCTGGTACTATCCCCTCTTCACCTATAAGCTTTGCTGCTTCATCTATATTATCATTAGTAAAATCAATTGACTTTTTATATTGTTCTAAGAAGCTCTTAACTTGCTCTTGGTGTTTATCAACAAAGTCTTTTCTTGCCACAACAACCCCTGTTATTAAAGTACTTCCATCCTTTTTATTTTTATTTAAAGCATCCCATTCCTTAGTTAAATTTAAAGCAACTCTTAAATTCTTATCCTTAGTTAAAGCTGTTGTAACAAAGGGTTGTGGAAGTAATGCTATTCCATTTTTATCATTTAACAATGCTGCTAAACACTCTGTATGCTCTGATTTATACTCAATATTAACATCCTTATTTGGATCAATTCCATTTCCTTTTAATATATAATTTAATGCATACTCTGGAGTAGCACCTTTACCACTAGCATAAATTGTTTTTCCTCTCAAATCATCTACACTATGTATTGTATCTCCATTTTGAACTATATATAAAACTCCTAGTGTATTAATAGCTAATGTTACTACCTCACCCTTTGTATTGTTATATAAAACTGATGCTAAATTAGCAGGTACCGCAGCAATATCTACTTCTTTATTAACAATCTTAGGTGTAATTTCATCAACAGAACTTGATATTGTAAATTCATAATTCTTTTCTTTTTTATCCTTTTCATCACTAATCATTTTAACCATTCCCATTGCTGTAGGCCCTTTTAATGCCATTACTTTAACAGCTTCTGTTTTTTCCGTTGCCTGTTGATTTCCTTCTTTTGATGTACATCCTACAAATAAGCTTACTATTAATGATAGTACTAATACTATTGATAACTTCTTTTTCATGATTTTCCTCCTTGTGTTTAATATTGACTTTATTCTATAAACTTCATTATTTTTTCTCTAATATTTTCATACTTCTTTTATTACTTTCTAAGGAACTATGTGCATAACTCTATCTACACTTTATCTATAATTTTTTTAACTAAGACAAATCTTTACCCATATTACTTTTTGTAAACTTTATTTAAGTAAAAGGATGTAAAAATTTTTGCATAAATATTATTAAAACCTAACCATCACCGAAGTTCCCACACCAACTAAACTTTCTACCTTAACTGTTCCTCCATGTCCATGAATTATCTCTTTACTAATAGCCATTCCAAGTCCTGTTCCTTTAGCTTTTTCTCCAGTATGACTCCCTTTATAATACCTATTAAATATATTATTAATTTCCTCTTCATTAATACCTTGTCCATTATCCTCAATACCTACGTTAATACCATTGTTAATTTTATTCACACTAATATTAACAATAGTATTATCATTATTGTGTATTAATGCATTTATTATAAAATTATTAAAAGCTCTTTTTAAATATTTTTCATCACACCTAAACATTATATTTCCATAATTATAATGAATATTTATTTCTCTGTTTGAAAAATTAGGATTGTTTAAAATATCTATAACAACTTCTCTTACTATATTAATTAAATTTTTTTCCTTTAATTTAAAAGGTAATACTTTGTTTTTCAATTTGTATATTAATGATAAATCTTCAATTAACTCCTGCATATATTTAGATTTTTCTTTAATTACATTGCCATATCTCTTAGCATCTTCTACGGTTATCTCATAATCATCTTGGCTTAATAATTCTCCATACCCTTTAATAGAGCTTAAAGGAGTTTTTAAATCATGAGCAATATTAGCAATCCACTCTTCCTTTGCTTTATCTATTTTTGCTCTGTCTAATTCATTCTTATGAAGAGTTATAGAAAGATTCATTATATTTTCATTAACTTTTTCATACAAATTGTTTTTAAATTTCTTGTTAACCACCTTACCTTCTTTTAGTAATTCAATATTATTTACAATATCGTTTATAGGTGATGCTAAACTTCTACTAAACCAAACCCCTACAATTAAAGTTAATCCTAATGCAAAACCACAAAATGATATAAGGAAAAATTTAAAGTTTTCCTCTGTAAAGCCTAATGTATATGTAAAAAACTTATTTATAGGTAAAGCTATAACTAAAGTATAAAACTTTCCCCCTTCTTCTATTTCTCTAAACATTAATGTAACTGGATGCTTAGATTCCCATGGACTAGTCCTATTTTTTATTAACTCTCCAGTTCTATAATGAGTTTGAATTTCTTTTGGTTTATTTACATTGTAAACTTCAGTATTCCCTTCATCTAAAACCTGTAGCCATATATTATTTTCTTTTAATACTTTTTCTCTTTTATCATTTATTAAAAATTTATCATCTATAAATCTTATATCTTTCTTAGTTTCATCCACAAAATTACTTGCATTAAAAGTCACATTAAAAAAATTTTCACCAAAGGAAATATTACTATTCATTAATATTACATTCATAACAATAAAAATACTCCATCCTACATAGAAAATTATTATGTTGCATAAAAGAAATCTTAGTGTTAATTTTAACTTCATTTATTCACTCACCAACTTATAGCCTAATCCCTTTAAGGTTTTAATATACCTTGGATTACTTGGCTCATCCTCTAACTTTTCTCTTAAATGTCTAATATGAACCATAATAGTATTGTCATAACCATAGTATTCATATCCCCATATAGCTTCACAAATAGTATTTTTACTTAATATCTTATTCTTATTTTTAGCTAACATTAAAACAAGTGCAAATTCCTTAGCGGTTAATGTAATTGACTGCCCATGCTTTTTTACTGTTCCTTCTTCTTCATTAATAGCAATATGCCCAAATTTTATTTCTAATTTTTTATTTTCCTTAGGAATATAACTATTTCTTCTTAACTGAGCTTTTATCCTGAGAACTACTTCCTTAATATTAAAAGGCTTAGTTACGTAATCATCTCCTCCTACTTCTAACCCCTGAAGTTTATTGTTATCTTCGTTCTTGGCAGTTAGAAATATAATTGGACAAAAAGAAAATCCTCTTATCTTTTCACATACAGTAAACCCTTCCACATCAGGCAAATTAACATCTAGCAATATAATATCTGGGTTAACATCCTTAGCAATCAATATTCCATCCACCCCATTAGTTGCTTCATAAATGTTAGAAAACCCTTCTTTAATTAATACTTCCCTTAATAGTAATAACAATTGCTCCTCATCATCTACTAACAATATACTCTTCTTTAATAAATTATTATCATACATCATAACCATCCTTCTTATGAATATATTTCTATACTTTATATAGGGCTTAATATTGAAATAATACTCTATTCTTACAATAAGAATATTTAAGTAATGAAAATGAAAAGCATTGCGTATCACTACATAACTATTGCTTTCATAGCCATTTATGTATGAAAGTAATAATTAAAGCAGTATAAAGTCAATACTTTTCCCTTTCTACTTTTAATTAATTTTACCATAGGCTTACTTATATTACATCTTTATGTATGAACCTAAATAAGTCTCCTAAAAATAATATGATACTTAAACTCATTGATATTATTAATACCATACATATTTCTTTTTCACTTAAGCTTCCCATAGAAACAGCTAAAGGATATGTCCAAGGTGCATAAATCCAATAGTTACTTTGTACAAAAAGTGCACTTGAAAGAATTAACAATGTTCCTACTCCTATGGGAACTATTAATGTACGAAAATTTCTTGAAATTATAAATAGTACTAGTATAGTAGGTATTATAGTTATGAATATTTCAATTAACTTCTTAATAATGATTACTTGAAAGTCAACTTCTCCACTTAAAATGTATGAAGCTATTATACACATAATAAAAAATGATATTAATGATATTCCTATAATTAATATATTAATAATACTTTTTGAAAAATATATTTTCCACTTTTTCATTGGCAACATCATTAATTGTCTCCATCCGTTGTTAGCATTTTCTATTTTACTTATGGAACAAACAACATACATAATTAACATAGGTAGGAACATTCCAACATACATAGCCCATGATAAATTCATAAAAATTTCTGTTCCATTAAGCTCCTGACTATTCCTACTTAAATTACTATAAAGCTTAACTGAAAATAGTATTGCTGGTATGGGTGCTAAAATTGATAGTAATACTAAGGAAAATTTCTTAACCTTCATAAACTCTATTCTTATTAAATCCATATTACTCACCTACCTAATATACTTTCTTACACTTAAAATATTTATTTAATAGAAAAAATCCACCAATTATAAATATGAATGAAATTATATGCACATTATTAACTTCATACATATTTTGCTTGTATGAAACTAAAGCAAAATTGTATGGATTAATATTACTTATGAAACTTTTATTATAATAAAGGTTTGAAGATACTATACTTAATAAAGCTGCAATACCAAAGGATATTAATACATTTTTATTTTTTATGGTAATGAATAAATGTATTACCATGACAGCACAACTTGATATAAGCTGAATAGAAAACATTGTTATGAAGTAATTCCAAGGAAGGCTTTCAGGAAAATTAAATATCTTACCTAAAATAATTAGAACAATTATATTACTAGTTAACATAATCACCACGTAAATAATACTAGTTATGTATTTTGAAAATAATATGCTCCTTCTTTTTATAGGCTGAGTCATATTTAATAGCCATCCATTGTTTTTATATTCACACTCGAGAAGTTCCCCTATTATGATAGCTGAAAATAATGGCATAAAATCATTAAAATATAATATTCTCTGCTCCTTTACTAGTAGCGTCCAAGAACTTATTCCTATCTTTTGTGCTTTAGGTAATAACCAATTTTCATACCTTATAATTAAATCTACTGAAAGTAATATTCCAACTCCTATAGGTATCATTAAAACCATTAATAATAGTAAATTTCTTTTTTGCTTTAAGAATTCATTTTTAATTAAGGTTATTAACATAATCCAGTCCCCCTTGTTAAGCATAAGAAAATATCTTCAAGGGATTTTTGTTCATAAGTTAAATAATTAATATCAAAACCTGCCATAACCATTTCTCTACATACCTTACTTGGTATTATATTATCTGCCTTTATAAAAAATTTTCCTAATTCCTCTACTACCTTATAGCCTCTATTTACTAAAATCTTATAAGCTGATTTTTTCACACTCTCAAAATTATCAATTCCTAATACTAAATTTGCAGTGCTTTTTTCTTTTAACTCTTCTAAAGTTCCTTCATATATTAATTTTCCTTTATTTATTACTCCTACTTCACTAGCTATAAGCTCAATTTCACTTAATATATGACTAGATATTATCACTGTTATTCCTTTCTTTTTAGGAAGAGATTTTATAAGCTCTCTCATTTCTATTATTCCTGCTGGATCTAACCCATTAGTTGGTTCATCTAATATTAATAACTTAGGATTTCCTATTAAAGCTTGAGCAATACCAAGTCTTTGCTTCATACCTAAAGAAAATTCCTTAACTTTCTTATTTCTCACTTCCCATAAGTTAACTAGTTTTAAAGCCTCTTCTATAGATTCTTTTTCTATTTTTAAAACTCTTCTTATAATTTCTAAATTTTCATAAGCTGTTAAATGTGCATAATAGGATGGACTTTCTATAAGTGCTCCAATATTACTTAAAATTTCTTCTCTATTTTTATTTATATCTTTACTAAAAATTCTTCCTTCTCCACTTGTTGGTTTAATTAACCCAAGTAACATTTTTAAAGTAGTGGACTTGCCTGCCCCATTAGGCCCTAAAAATCCATATATCCTCTCTTTTTTAATATTAAGATTAATACTATCCACCGCTTTAAAGTTCTTAAAATCCTTGGTTAAATTTACGGTTTCCACTATATAATCATTCATAATAACATCTCCTAAATACTTATTATGACTAAATTATAAGATTATACTCTTAAGGTGTGATTTAGTTTATCTTAAATTTACCTTAAGTTTATAGGAAGATATAAAGAATAAAGATAAAAAGAAAAAAGCACCCCATCCAATTAAGATATGTAGTGCTTTAATCTTTAATCACAATATTATCCAATAACCCTAAAACAAAATAAACCTATTTCTTTTATTTTGATATTTCCACCAACTTTTTCACTAATTCTTTTGAAACAAAGTCATAATCATTTTTATGTCCTTCAGGACCATAACAATAGTTCACACCTTCACCTGATGTGGTAACATCTGTACACCAATCCTTACAGGAAGAATGAACTTGAGATATTTTTGTATACTCCATTAATTCATTAACATTTGAAGCATTTACTCCACTTCCTGCTAGAATTTCTATCCTATCACCATAGTTTTCTTGTAGGATTTTAATCATATCTTTTCCATCCATTGCCTTTGCTTGTAATCCACTTGTAAGCAAACGATGAATTTTCATATTTATTAAAAGTTCAATACTTTTTATTGGATCTTTTACACAGTCAAAAGCTCTATGAAAAACAGCTTCACCTTTATACTTTTTAATTAAATTTACCATTTCCATAGTTTTTTTAATATCAATAGTATGGTCTTCATTTAAAAATCCAAAGGCTAACCCATCAGCTCCATTTTCTAATAAAACCTTAGCATCTTCCATTATTTGTTCAAACTCAATATTGTTATAGCAAAATCCGGCTCCCCTTGGTCTTACCATACAAATAACACTTAAATCTGTATTCTTCTTTGTTAATGTTAAACTTGCAATACTTGGAGTTAAACCACCTAAGTACAATGCACTGTTTAACTCAATTCTTTTAGCTCCACCTAAATATGAATTTATTGCATCTTCATAGCTTCCACAACATATTTCTATCATACTTTAATTACTCTCCTTTTGATAAATGATATAGACTTAAGGCATATATTTTAGCATTTGTTATTATATCCTCTATGCTCATCCATTCATTTGGATTATGACCAATTCCCTTTTGCCCTGGGAATGATGGTCCAAATGGCACAATATTAGGCATAAGCTTGGCATAAGTTCCACCTGTAGTTGTTACTGGGGTTCCATCTAAACCAGTAACTTTTTCATAAGTATTTTTTAATGTATTAACTAAAAAACACTCCTTATTAAACTTAACAGGATTAAAATTTTTTAAACAGCTTACTTCAAAGGATGATACAGCTTCTTTTATTTTTTTCAATATCTCATTCTTTGTAATAGCAGCTGGGTAACTTACACTAAATTGAACAGACGGATTTTCATCATATATTATTTTATAGTTTCTAACTTCTAATGTTCCAAATTCCTTATCAGTAACATTTATATTTAATCGTTCTCCATTACTTTTTGCATTTAAAATAAATTCATTTATAAAGTTAAAGAATTCTTTCATATTTTCTTTCTTTCCCTTTATTTCAATAACAGCTCTTCCTCGTTCTCCATATACTACTGGATACTTACAATCTGGAGTAAATCCCATAATAGGTGGTTTTTCCTTTTCAAGATAATATGTTAAATCTTTAAAACCACTTTCTTCATCACAACCAAAAATCACTCTAACCTCATGCTTTAATTTTACCTTTAGTCTTTTTAATGCATATAAAGCGAATAAACAAGAGATAATAGGTCCCTTGTTATCTAAAATGCCCCTGCTGTAAATTATATCATTTTCAATATATCCACTGAAAGGTGGCTGCTTCCACCCTACACCAACTGGAACTACATCAAGATGTCCAATAGCACAAACATATTCTGCACCTTGTCCATAACTTGCGTAACCAATATAATTATCAATATTCTTAGTTTTAAGTCCTAAAGAAGCAGCTAACTCCAGCGTTTTTTCTAAGGCCTCTTTAATTCCTTCTCCAAAGGGAGCATTTAAAGAAGCTTGACTTTTTACACTATCAATTTTTACTATATCAATAATACTTTCAATCATGTCTTTTGAGATAGTATCTATCTCATTTAAAATTCTATTCTCCATAACTAAAGTGCTTCTAGAGGTGCCATTCTTGTTTTCATATAGTTATCTAACCATTCTTTACTTGCAATCTCATGAATACATTTTCCATTTATATTTTTAGTTAGATATACTATAGGCTCTTGGTTTTTAGTTGCTACTGTAAAAGAAAAACCTTCAATGTTTGTAGCAACTCCCCATTCTCCTTTATTATTCATAGCTACTAGAGACATATCTCCAGCTTTTCCTCTACGCTCTTTTAATTCTAAATCAAACATATTAACTGCTTTTTCACAAGCTTCTTGAGGATGCATACCGTCCTTCATTAAACGTACGATTTCATAAGAAACACACCCCTTCATAAGATCCTCTCCAAGACCTGTGGCACTAGCTCCTCCAACCTTACTATCTACATAAAATCCTGAACCTGAAATTGGTGAATCACCCACTCTACCACTTTTTTTCATAAACAATCCACTTGTAGATGTAGCTGATGTCATTTTCCCTTTTATGTCTAGACATACCATTCCAACTGTATCATGTCCTGAATAAGGCTTAATTTCTAAATCTTTTATTTCCTTCATACGATTTTTATAATAAATTTTAGCACGGTCTGTTAACATTGTTTTTCTTTCAAAGCCTTCTTTATGAGCAAACTTTTCTGCACCATCTGATACTAATAAGTTATTAACTTTTTCCTTTGAAAGTCTTCTGGCTATACTTACTGGGTTTGCAAAGTCTTTTATAGCTGCTATTGCTCCAATATCTAATGTATCTCCATCCATATATGCAGCATCTAATTCTACTACCATCTCTTCATTAGGAAGTCCACCATATCCTACTGATTTATAATATGGAAAATCCTCTACCTCTCTAATAGCAGCTTCAATTGCATCTCCTGCATCTGCTCCTTCTTTTAACATTTCACTTGCTACTGTAATTCCTTCAACAGCCATACGCCATGTTGCAATTATTCCCCACATGCTTGCTCCTCCTTTAGTCTTATGAAAATTTACATTTAATAGTTTATTTAAAACAGTATTCTTCAACTATAGCGTTTGTATCTTCTTTATTAACCATTGCTTTTGCTAATTGGCACATTCCTTGCAATGATTTGTTTAATCCTATTCCACCTTTTTTAGGCGTTTCTACAATAAAAATTTTATCTTTAAATTCTTCAATAGTATTTTCATTTTCTTTTGACATAGCTGATAATGCTGGTACACTAGTCTTTTCATTTATTGCATAAGCAATATGTGCTGACATATTCCCATATCTCTCATAATTAAATGCTGGTCCACACATTACTACATCTGGCTTAACCTTTTCTATCAGTGCACAGATTTTACGTGTTACCTCTTCTGTGTTTTCCTCATAATATCCTGCACCACAATATATACACGCAATTACTTTTCCACCCACTTTTTTCAAATATGGTTCCATCATAATAGCTGGTCCAACTACCTCTTTTTTTACTCCAAGGGGTGTCATATGATCATCTTTTATTCCTACACCTGCTTGTATTTGGTCATAAACCATTATCACTTTCATATTCATCTCTCCTTTAATCATCAAATGATATATCATCAAATGAAAAATCATCATCTTTTTCTTTTTCTGCATTAGCCTCATCTTGTAAGTATTGTTTGTCCATCATTTTTATAAATGGCATATATATAAATACTCCAATCACTAATAAAATTGCTTGTAATAAAGCTCCTACCCAGTTAGTAGCTAATAACCCTGAAATAATAACAGGTGTGGTCCATGGAATATTTATACCACTACAAATTGGTACTAATCCTCCAGACATTGCAAAATATGATATAACAATGTTGATCGTTGGTACTAATATAAATGGTACAAACATTACTGGATTTAGCACTATTGGAAGCCCAAAGATTATTGGCTCATTAATACCAAATATACCTGGTACTAAAGAAAGCTTTCCAAGTTCCTTAACCCTTTTTGATTTACAGAAGAATAACATTGCTATAACTAATGATAATGTTGATCCTGCTCCTCCAAAGGTTGCAAATAAATCTTGGAACTGTTGACAAATTATATTTCCTTCTCCGATTCCAGTTTTAAAGAATTCTAAATTTTCTGCTGATAAAGTTTGTAAAATAGGATTAAATACAGCTCCTACAACTGATCCACCATTTATACCAAAGAACCAGAATAAATGTAAGAATATATAAGCTGTCACCATAGCTCCTAATGTATCACCAATATTTAATAATGGTGTTTGTAAAAATTCAAATATAATAGTAAATACGTTAGTTCCTAAGAATCCAAAGATTAAATTTATAACAAAAAATACAGTCATAACTACTGTTGCTGGAATTAATGCAGCAAAAGATTGTACTACTGTTGGTGGAACTCCAGGTGGCATTTTAATTGTCCAACCCTTCTTTTCTACGTATGCATATATATGTACTGATAAAAATGCACAAATTATACCTACAAATATACCTTTAGCACCAACCCAACCAGTTGGAATTCCAGTTATATTAACTTCAACTCCATTAACTTTTCCAGTTACTGAATAAGGCATAATCAAAAACCAAGACATTATGGCTACTGCCGCACCAAATATAGCATTTGTCTTTAACTGCTTTGCGAAAGAATATGCTATACCTATGATTGCAAATACTGCCATTATAGTAAATGTTGCTCCTGATGGCTTTTCAATAAATGATGCTAATGTTTCCCCTGTATTAGCATTTACTACGAAGGATTTTAACCAATTTGTCCATGCTGGAATTGGAAAATTAGCTATTACTAAGAAAATTGACCCCGCTATTAATAATGGTGTAGAAATTAAGAAACCATCTCTAATAGACATTAAATATTTATTTCTACCTATTGCTTCTGCTAAAGGCATCAATATTTTCTCAAGTTTTTTAATCATATTTATCGCCCCTTGTTTTTTAATTGTTTCCCGCTTATTTTCTATTTATTAGCTTTAATTAATTTTATTGCTGATTTTAATACCTTTTCTCCATTCATCATTCCATAATCTCCAGCATCTATAACTGCTATCGGAATACCTAAATTCCCAAATTTAGAAATTGTTTCTTCATACATATATTTAACCTGTGGTCCAAGCAAAATACAATCAGGATGCTTAGTCTCTACTATTTCACCTAATTTATTGTGAGGAAACGCTGCTACCTCTATTGGTAACTTATGCTTATTTGCTACCTCTTGCATTTTACTAGCTAACATACTAGTTGACATTCCTGCACTACAAAATAAATAAATTTTTTTCATAATAATTCTCCTTCCTTTACTTATCCTCTAAATTTTGAATACGACCATTTAATTTAATAATTTCTTTAGCCATAATTTTAATTATTTCTGCTGACATTAACTGATCCTCAGCATGCATAAGTAATATTGTTGGCGTTACTGAGTTTCCATTTGCTTCTTGTTGAATAAGTTCACTATGAGCATTATGCCCTTCAGTAAAAAACTTATCTCCTTCTTTAATCTTTTCATTTGCTAAATTCAAATCACCATTTTCAACCATTTTCATAGACTCAATATAACTTGACTTTGCCATTCCTACTGATGAAATAATTTTAAAACTTACTAATTCTAAATTTTCCATTTTATCCTCCTATATTCTTTTTATAAATATATTTCTATGTGTATATTTAACTTTCTTTAACTACACATCACCACCTTTGTATTTCCTAAATAATCATGAATAGCACGGTGCTCTTTATTAAATACTAATATTCCAACACTTATAGCAGTAACTACAAATCCTAAATACATTAATGGAGTAACAAAGTTTATTTTAGTAACAATAGTAACAACGCTATGCCATATAGCACTTGCTGATACTAAAGCACCTTCAATAACAATAATACCTATCACTTGCCTTAGTAACATATTAGTTAAAGTAACATTATCATTAGATTTCTTCACAATTTTAATTTTACATATTTTCTTTCCTAAAGTTTGTCCATTATATATATAAGTAGGAACAATTACAAAATAAAAAAATGCAAAACCTAATGCTACTATTCCTGCAATAATTCCATAAGGTTGCTGAAATTCAATAATATTTTGATTCAATATTGTGTTAGTTAATTTTTGAGAAATAATAGCTATAGGTAATCCTGTACACAAAGCTCCTACATACCAATCAATTAAATAACTTAAGAAGCGTCTACCTAAACTAACTTCCTCTATTTTATTTGTTTTTTTCTTTGTATTATTAGTAATATTCTTTGTCATTCTCCTCCCTCCTAAGATATAATTTGCTTAATTAAATCTTCATGAGAATTTATTTCTAGTAACTGCCTAAATTTGTTTTGATCTGTAACTAAACTACTCAACCAGTGAAAAAATACTTTTAATAAATGATTATCTGTTTCTCGTATGGCTAATAAAATAATTAATTTTACTTCATACTCTCCCCATTTTATTGGTGTATTTAATATCATAGTTGATATACATGATTCATTTGATGTAAACACAACTGAATGAGGTACTGCAAAGCCATATACAAATGAAGTTGCTGAAATAGCTTCTCTTTTTAGCACCTCTACCTTATATTCTTCAGTAGCTAGCCCTTTACTTATTAACTCGTCACATAAAAATTCAATTATTTCATTTGAACTTTTCATACTTTCCTTTACATAAAATAAATCTTTTTTCATAAGTACCTTAACTAAATTTACAAACTTCCCATTATTTCTAGTTTTATCTAAGCTATTCAAAACTTGAAACACTTTACTCTCATCTTCATAATTAACAAATACCGTAATAGTAACTGTTGGTATTTTTAAGTTATGCTTAAGTGGTACTGTTGTTATTATTAAATCTGGATCATCTTCAAGTATCATATTATTTTCAAAAAAACTATGAACCACTATAATTTCTATCCTATCATTAAAGCGATTTTCTAATTTATCAATACACATTTTTGATAATATTTGACCATAAGGCATTATCATAATCACACGATATTTTTTTATAATATTTGCTCTTTCATAAGCAGCACCTAAATGTAATGCTAAGAATGCTAGTTCATTTTCATCTATATATATATCACTAACTTCATAAATAACACTACCTATTCGCACTGCCATTTCAAATACTAAAGGATATTTTCTTTTAATCTCTTGCAGGTATAAATTTGTAATTTTTGCGCTGTTTCTTTTTCTTTCTAATAAAGATTGTAAATGCATAAATAATCCTACTTTTAAATCCTTGTCATTAGAAAAATCTATATCAAAATGTTCTTTAATCTCCATTATAACTTTATTAATTAACTCATTTGCTTCTTTAGCTAACTCTTCTTTAATTAAATCTTTTCTATACTCTGTGCTCTTTTCACCCATTAATATAAATGCAAATAAACTAATTTCCTCTTCAACTAGTTTAATATTTATACGTCTACTCACAAATATAAAAAAATCTCTAGATATTTTATATTCCTTACTTTCCTTTAGCTTTTCATAACTACTAACACTATTAATAAAGTTATTGTTAATAATCCTTTCTATTGCAATGCCTGTATGTATCATAATCATAGGAAAATTTATTTTTCTAATTTTATAATCATGCTTATGGCACACATCTTCTAAAATATCCTTAATCTCTAACAAATCAAAATTATTCCATAAATTCGCAATAGCGTTTAAATTCATGAAATTCCCTTCAGTTTCTTCTGTTAATAATTGCTTATATAAGCTTCTCTTATCACTTTCATTTCCTGATAATCTAATATGACTTTTTGATCTAATTAATTTTAATGTTGAATATTCATTAATCATTTTTCTTATCTTCTTTATATCATTATCAATAGAATACCCACTTACAAACACCTTTTCCTGTAAAGAAATCAAATTAATTTCCTTATTTTTAAATAACAACTCTTGAATTATGTATACACATCTTTCATGTGAAGTTTCAGGTATTACATCCTTTGTTTTAATATCTTGTTTATGTAATAAATCCTTATTTATTTTATATCCAAACCTTTTATTAGATTGAATTAATAAACAATTATAAAATTTATTAATTGTTGAAATATCTAATCTTATAGTACGATCTGAAACACTTAAAATATTTGACATATCCTTTCCAGTCATCCAAGAATTATTATTATTTAAAATGTCTATAATATGTTCTTGTCTTTTCCTCAACATGCAATTCCCTCCCTATTACTTACTATAATACTATTTAATTCCACGAGATTACAAATTTATTTCCTAACTGTTAGGAAATTTTTTAATATTTGTTGTTATTTACAACTATTTATTCTTTCATAATTTTTTATAACAATATTAAATTTTATCTTTTTTTCTCTATAAAAAAATAAGAGATAAACCGAAAGCTTTCAAAGAATGTCTATATTGCAATATAAACATTTTTAAATAACTCTTTTTTTATCTCTTAAACTTTTATAAATTTTATTTAAATATAAATAATTATGTTAAACATTTAAAATAGTTGTACGATTATATCTTTAACAGCCTATAAAGGGTCAAATTTATAATTGAATCAGTTTTGAATACGACCTATCCTTCCCTTACCTAAATAAAAGAATAAACTTCAATTTAAGAAATGATTTATATAGCCTGTACACCAACAATTTTCAAAATATCTATTGGTTTCTTTAATTCATAATCTGCTTTTATTCCACTTATATCAAAATTTCCCCAACTTGCTAAAGCAAAATCCATACCAGCTGCTTTTGCTGCTTTAAAATCTACAATAGTATCACCTACATAAAGCACATCCTTAGGTTCTACCTCTAAAGTTTCTGCAGCTTTTAATAATGGATCAGGATATGGCTTATGCTTCTCTGTATCTTCTGCAAGTACTACTCCACTCATATAGTTATGCAAATTAGTTTTAAGAAAATCTATTTCATATTGTTTCTTCATTTTTGAACTAGCTATTCCACACAGTATGTTATTTTTATGTAAAGCTTCTATAACTCCTTTAAAGCCATCATATAATTGTGCTCCTTCTTCATATTCATTTACATATTTTACCCACTTAGTATAAGATTTTTTAATATCTTTAAACTCTAATAATTCTAATGTCTTTTTACCTGCATATGCCATATATTTTAAAAGTTTTTCATAATGAACATCTTGTCCTAATTCTTCTTTTATTAGTCTTTGCAATGGTACTATATTCATTTTTTCTGTATTTAACATTGTTCCATCTAAGTCAAAAATTATACCTTTATACTTTTTCATTAATTATTCCCCATTCATATAGTGTTAGTGTAAAGTTTCTACACTACTTTTCTTTTTAAAATCTTTATATATCAAGGTTTCGAAAGTTTTTTTGCATAAAAAAACAACGACCCCCTAATTTCATGTTAAAATTGAATCTCAAAACCACAA
>NZ_WHJC01000028.1 GCF_009295725.1 Clostridium tarantellae | reverse complement strand
GTATTCATATTTAAATAGTTTAGGCTATATCTGTTCAATAAAGGAGAGGATTAGCAATGAAAGAAAAAATAGCACTAATAACAGATACTGGTGGAGATTTAACTATAAAAGAATTAAAAGATAATAATATATTTTTATCACCTTTTATTATAAGATATGGGGAAAAAGAATATAAAGATACTTTAGAAATATCACCTAAAGAAATATATGAAAGATTGCATATAGAAATGCCTAGTAGTTCTCTTCCTAATTTGTTAGACTTTGATAATTTATTAACTAATTTAGAGAATCAAGGATATACTAATGTGATAGTAATAACAATTTCAACGGGTTTATCAGGAACATATAATTCCTTAAGGTTAGTTTGTGAAAATCATCCTAATTTAAAGAGTTTTGTTTATGATAGTAAAGGCTTAACTGTTATTGAAGGACAATTAGTTTTAAAAGTTGCAGAGCTTATTAGAAATGGACTTGATTTTGAACAAATAGTAAATTTAATACCTAAGATAAGAGCAAAGTTTAATGGGTATTTTACTATTGATACTTTAGAATATTTACAAAGAGGTGGAAGAATTGGTAGAGTTGCTAGTTCCATTGGAACGCTTCTTCAAATTAAGCCTATTATAGGTGTTGCTAAAGATGGAGTTTTATATACTCATTTAAAAGCAAGAGGAAAAAAGAAAGCTTTAGCAAAGATGACAGAACTTTTGAAGGAAGTTTTATTTAAACATAAATGTAATGTTTGGGTTTTAGAAGGAGGTGCTGAAGAAGAAGCAAGGGATTATATGGAAAAGCATATAAAGGGGCTTAATAACATTGAAAAATTATCTTTTGGGTTTATTGGACCAATTTGTGGAATGAATACAGGACCTGGTTTAGTTGCTGTTGTATATGAAATATTAGATAATTAAAAAAATAATTTAAGTGTAATATTAAAATGAGTTGTATTTTAAAATGCAACTCATTAATTTTTTATAGTTTAAAATAAAAAATTTAATATATATTTTAACTATTACATTGATATAAAGTTATTAAATATGTATAATTATTGTGAAAAATAATAAATGGAGTGAATGAACATGAGATTAAGAAGAAAACCTTGGGCTAGACCAGAATTAGAGAAAAGTGATTTTTTTATAACTAAGCCATATGAATATAAGGGGAAATGGCAAGAGTTTTTTGGAAATAACAATCCTATATATTTAGAGTTAGGATGTGGAAAAGGTACATTTATAGCGGTACATTCAGCAGAAAATGAAGATAAAAATTATATTGCTATAGATATAAAAGATGAAGTTTTAGTTTTAGCTAAAAGAAATATAGAGAAAAAATTTAATGAAGAGGGTAGAAGTTCAATAAATAATGTAAAATTAATGGCCCAAGAAATTAGCCTTATAAATGATGTGTTAGGAGATGAAGATAAAATACATAGAATTTATATAAATTTTTGTAACCCATGGCCAAAAGATAGACATAAGAAAAGAAGATTAACACATATAAGACAGTTAGAGAATTATAAAAAATTTTTAATTAACCATGGGGAAATATATTTTAAGACTGATGATGATAATTTATTTGAAGAATCATTAGAATATTTTAAAGAAAGTGGATTTAATATAGAATATATAACTTATGATCTTCATAATAGTAATTTTAAAGGAAATGTTGAAACAGAACATGAAAGAATGTTTACTAATATAGGTATAAAAACAAAGTTTCTTATTGCTAAAATATATTAAATTTTAATTATTTTAAAGACCATGAATATAAATTTTCATGGTCTTTATTAAAATTTTTTATAATAAAGATTAACATGAGAAAATATATGTAAAATAAAAAAGTTATTATATTTAAGTAGACAAATTAAAATTAATAATTACAAAAACATTAAAAAATTTAATAAATGAAGCTTTTTATAGAGTTATATAACAAAATAAATGTAAAATTAAAAAAAATGAAGATCTTAATAAAAACTTATGTAACAAAACATAAATACTATGAATAATATATAGCAGATAAAACAAATATTAAGATAAAAATTAACCTTTTAAAAAAGTTAAAATGTTAATGTGGAGGAATTTATAATGCAAGTAAAAGTAGATAAATATAAATTGGGAAGATCTGCTATAGGATCTATGATATCAAAACAACAAGAATTAACACTTAATATAAAGCTTAAAACAAATCCAAATCAAAATCCGAATATAAATGAAATAACAACTCAATCTTTTATAAGTGAATCATTGCCTGAATTTAATATATTGCAATCAATTAGTAATCCTACAATTTCAGGTAAAGTTATGGATTCCCAAAATAATCCTATTGAAAATGCTGTAGTAAAGTTAATGGATGTAAGTTTAAATCCAATTTCAAATACACTTACAGATGCTGAAGGAAATTATTCTATTAATACATCTCCAAATATAGATGTATATACTATGCTATCTATTGCTTCAGGAAAGATATTAAACCAAACTAATACTTTTACATTGTTAACAGGTGAAAGTAAAACAATGAATTTTACATTATTAGATGTACCTATTATTAACTTTGGTAATATAAGTGGTAAATTAATAGATAAGACTATAAACAATCCAATACCAATTTCAGGAGGTGTAGTTTCATTATATAAAAAAATAAATAATAATTTAACTTTAGTTGCTATGAGTTATACTGATTTAACAGGAGTATATTTTTTTAATCAAATAGATCCTGGTGATTATACACTTAAATTTAATGCTTTAGGATTTATAGAATCTGAAGGAACTATAACGGTTGAAAAGGATAAAATAGCACAACCAGTTAATATGTTAAATGATGATCCAGTTGCTGCTAAAGGAATAATATCAGGTACTATTTTAGATGAAAATAATTTGCCTATTGTAGGTGCAGATGTTATTCTTTATTCTTCAAGTGAAAATAATACATTAACACCTATAGCATTTACAACTACTAATTCTATAGGCAGATATAGTTTTATGAATGTGCCTAATGGAAACTTTGTAGTTAAATCAAATAAATTAGAAATGATTACTGTATAATTATTTAAAAGAGATATTTAATTTTTAGATATCTCTTTTAAATACATAATAAATAAAATGATAAATAAAATGATAAAAACAAATAAATTTGTTAAGTTTTTATCATAAACATAATAAATTTTATATTATTAAATAGGTCAGGTTGAATTTGTTTTTAAAATAATATATACTGGTTTAGTAGTTTTAGGTTCTTAAGTAATTTAATTATATTAGGATTAAAAGGGAAAACGGTTTAAATCCGGTACAGCCCTCGCTACTGTAATGGTTGACGAAATTCTATAAACCACTGACTTTATAGTTGGGAAGGAAGAATGGAGAATGATACCTAAGTCAGGAAATCTGCCTAAAACTTTATGCTATCCTTCGAGGTGAAAGGACAATAGCAAGAGAATTATAACTTAGTATATAAGTGACATAAATTTATATATAAAGCTGAATTATATATCAGTTAATATATTTTATGCGTTAAATATTAATTAAATCTTGCATTGTAAATTATAAAGAGTAAAATACTCCACCTTAATTAAGGCAGGAGTATTTTTTATGTATTAAAGTGTAAATTTTTTACTAGTATGTTTATATAATATATATTTAACATATAAGTTATTATAATTTATAAAAGAAATATTTTAAGGAGAAATTTTATTATGAAAAAAGCTATATTAGTAGTAAGTTTTGGAACAAGTTATTTAGATGCATTAAAAAATTCTATTGAAAAAATAGAAAATTATATAGGTCATACTTTTAAAGAATATAGAATACAACGTGCATTTACATCTAATATGATAATAAAATCCATAAAGAAAAAACACAATATAGATATATTAACTCCAGAGGAAGCTTTATTGAAATTAAAATCTGAAGGAGTAGAAGATGTAATTGTACAACCACTTCACATAATTCCAGGAGAAGAGTTTCAATATGTAAAAAATGTTGTAGATAAATATTTAAATTCTTTTAAATCAATAAAAATAGGAAGACCAATATTTTATTTTCAAGGGATAGAAGAATTACCACAAGATTATACTTTATTTATTGAAAGTGTAAAACATCTTTTTAATGATGTAGAATCTACAGTATTGTTTGGGCATGGTTCAGCTAATCCTTCAAATTCTTGTTATGGATGTTTACAAGCTGTATTACAAGATGAAGGATATGATAATGTGTTTGTAGGAACTGTAGAAGGGTATCCAAATTTTAACAATGTTTTAAAAACATTAAAAAGAAAAAATATTAAAAAAGTTAAGCTAGTTCCCTTAATGGTAGTAGCAGGAGATCATGCTAAAAATGATATGGCTTCAGAGGAAGAAGATTCATGGAAATCTATGTTAGAATCTGAAGGAATAAAGGTAAAAGTTCATTTAAGTGGTTTAGGAGAGTTAGACTCTTTTAATGAATTATACATAAATAGAATAAATGATGTTATAAAACATAGATATATAGGAGCTGGAAATACTAAAAAAAGATAATAGTTAGGAGAGCTAATTATGAAAACTTTAATAATTTCATCCAATTGCAGTGGTGGTGGTAAAACTACTATTACTTTAGGATTAATGAAAGCATTAAAAAATTTAAATTATTCAGTTCAAGGATATAAAGTAGGACCAGATTATATAGATCCAGCTTTTCATAGTAAAATAACAGGGACTTTTTCAAGAAATTTAGATGTTCATTTAATGGGAGAAGAAGGTTTGAAAAAAAGTTTTTCTAGAGGAAATGGTGATTTAGCTGTTATAGAAGGTGTAATGGGATTATATGATGGAAAAGGTATTACAGAAGAAGGATCTACTTATAATGTATCAAAAATTTTACAAGATACGCCTATAGTTATGGTAATAACTCCTAAAGCGCAAAGTTTAACCTTATGTGCAGAAATAAATGGATTAAAAAATTTTAAAAATGCTAATATAGTTGGAGTAATAATTAATTGTGTAAGTGAAAAATATTATAATCTTTTAAAAGTTGCTATAGAACAACATTGCTGTATTAAAGTTTTTGGATATATACCTAAAGATGAAAGAATTAAAGTTAATAGTAGGCATTTAGGTTTAATTCAAAGTTCAGAAATAGAAAACCTTAAGGAAAAGATAGATACATGTGCAAAATTAATTAAAGAAAATGTAGATTTAGAATCTTTAATTAATTCATTTAAAGACATAGAAACTTATAAATTTAAAAGAGTATTAAAAAACATAGGATTAAAAACAGCTGTGGCTTATGATAAGGCTTTTAGTTTCTATTATAAAGAAAATATAGAATTTTTAGAAGAGTTAGGTGAAGTAGTATATTTTAGTCCTTTAAAAGATGAAAAATTACCTGATAATATAAATTTTTTATATATTGGTGGAGGATATCCAGAAATATTTAAAGAAAAATTAAGTGCTAATATTTCTATGAGAAAAAGTATTAAGAATGCTTTAGATAACGGATTAAGAGCTTATGCAGAATGTGGTGGCTTAATGTATTTAACAAAAAAAATAGATAATATGGATATGGTAGGTTTTTTTGAAGGAACTAGTGAAATGACTAATAAATTAAATAGATTTGGATATGCAACTGTAAATATAGATAATATTAAAATTAATTGTCATGAATTTCACAAATCTATAGTTAATTTAAAAGAAAACACTGTATATAATGTAGAAAAAATTTCTTATACAGGCGAAAAAATAACATGGAACTGTGGTTACAGAAAAAATAACGTGCTAGCTGCTTATGCACATGTGCATTTTTGGGGAAATTTAGAATTTTTGAAAATGGTTTTAAATATAAAAGAGGTGTAAAAATGGATTATATAAAAATACCAATGGATATAGAAAAAAAAAGTTTTGAAATTATAGGAGAGGAAATGGAACCACATTCCTTTACAGAGGAAGAATTATCAATTATAAAAAGAGTGATACATACTACTGCTGATTTTACATATCAGAATTTAATAGACATTAGTGAAGGAGCCATAGATACAGCAAAAGAAGTTTTTAAAAAGGGTGCTATTATATATACAGATACTAATATGGCTTTATCGGGAATAAATAAAAAATCTTTAGAAAAACTTAATTCAAAGGCAATGTGCTACGTGAACTTAGAAGAGGTTTTTAAAGAAGCGAAAGAAAAGCAAATAACACGTTCAATGGCAGCAGTAGAAAAAGCTTGTAAAGATAATGTGGATATTTTTGTATTTGGAAATGCTCCTACAGCATTATTTAAGTTAAAAGAATTAATAAAAGAAGGAAAAGCTAATCCAAAACTTATAATAGCTGTACCAGTAGGGTTTGTAGGAGCTAGTGAAAGCAAGGAAGATCTAAAAGAGCTTAATATACCGTATATTAGAGTTAAAGGTAGAAAAGGTGGAAGTACTGTGGCAGCTTCTATTATAAATGCACTTATGTATATGGTAGTAGAAAGATAGGGTGAAAATATGCTTGACTTATATGTAGATAGTGGTGGAAAAAAATTAAGATGTGGATATACTACAGGAGCATGTGCTACAGCAGCTGCAAAAGCTGCAACATATATGTTATTTAATGATGAAGAAATTAATAGTATAGGTATAGATACTCCAAAAGGAATAAAACTACATATAGATATTAAGGATATAAAAAAGGAAAGAAATAATGTAACTTGTGCTGTAATAAAAGATGGTGGAGATGATATAGATATTACAAATGGATTAGCTATATATGCTAAAGCGGAAAAAATTCATAAGGGATTTATTTTAGAAGGTGGAAAGGGTGTAGGCACTGTAACTTTAGATGGGCTGTATGTAAATAAAGGAGAAGCAGCTATAAATCCAGTTCCTAGAAAAATGATTGAAAAAGAAGTAAAAGCTATTTTACCTAAAGATGAAGGGGTTAAAATAACTATTTTTGTTCCTAAAGGTGAAGAGATTGCTAAAAGAACTTTTAATCCAAGATTAGGAATAGTAGGTGGAATATCTATTCTTGGAACTACAGGGATAGTATATCCAATGTCAGAGGATGCTATAAAGGATTCTATAAAACTAGAAATTAAACAAAAGGCTAAAGAAAATAAAACTCTTTTATTAACTTTTGGGAATATGGGAGAAAGATTTGCTAACTCTTTAGGGTATGATAGTAATAGCATTGCTATAATCTCAAATTATGTTGGATTTGCTTTAGAATGTTGTAACACTTATAAAGTTAAGCATATAGTTTTAGTTGGCCACATAGGAAAAATGAGTAAAATTGCTTATGGATGTTTCAATACTCATAGTAAAGTAGCGGATGTAAGATTAGAGGTTATAGCTTTAGAACTAACTTTACTAGGTTATGATTTATCTTTAGTTAAAAAGATTTTAAAAGAGAAAACTACTGAAGGTGCAGTAAAGTTATTAGGTAGTGGTTATGAAAAGCTTTATGAAAACATTGGGAAAAAGATAAAAGATAAACTTGAGCAATATACATATAATGAAATAAAATGTGATGTAATTATGTATTATGGAGCTACTAATATGAAACTTTTATATAAAAGTGTATAAAAATTTAATATAGAATTTTTAAAAATTTATTTATATATAAAGGAGTTTATATGATACAGATAGTAGGAATAGGACCAGGGCATGAAGACTTTATATTACCAGTTTCTAAAAAAGCATTAAGCAAAAGTGATTTAATAATAGGATTTTCTAGGGCAATAGATAGTATAAATTTTATTTCAAACAACAAATTAAAAGTAAAATCTTTAATGGATATTATTAAAGTTTTAGAAGAAAATAAAGAAAAAAATATTTGTGTAATAGCATCTGGAGATCCAACTTTTTATGGTATTACAGATTTTTTAAAGAAAAATTTAAATAGAAGTTTTAATGTAATACCTGGAATAAGTTCTTTTCAATATTTAACTTGTAAATTAAATAAAAGCTGGGGAAAGGCTTTTGTTGGAAGTTTGCATGGAAGAGAAGAAAATTTTATTAATATTGTTAATAACAATAAATTATCTATTTGGTTAACAGATAATAAAAATACTCCTAATGTTTTATGTGAAAAGCTTATAAATAATAATATAAAATGTACTGTAACAATAGGAGAAAATTTATCATACAATGATGAAAAAATTTATAGTGGAGAACCACAGAATTTAATGAATATGGATTTTAAAAGCTTAAGCATATTTTTAGTAGAAGTTTCAAATTAAATAAAGATATAAATATTAATTATAAATTTAAAAATGAAAAGAGGTGATTAAATGGAATTTATTAAAGATTCTGAATTTATTAGAGGAAAATGTCCAATGACAAAAGAAGATATTAGATTACTTTCTGTAATTAAAATGAATCTTAAGGAAGAGCATAAAGTTTTAGATATAGGTAGTGGAACAGGGAGTATATCTATTCAAATTTCTAAAATGGTAAGCAAAGGTATAGTATATTCTATTGAAAAGAATGAAGAGGCTTTTAATATTACTAATAAAAATATAGAAAAATTTAATTGCAAAAATATAAAAGCAATTAAAGGGGATGCTGTAGAAGTATTAAATAATTTAATTAAAGAAGATATTAAATTTAATTCTATATTTGTTGGTGGAAGTGGTGGAAATGTAGAAGAAATTCTTAAGTTATGCAATTTATTATTAGAAGAAAAGGGTACATTAGTAATGAATTTTATAACTTTAAATAATGCTTATAAAAGTATTGAATATATGAAATCCTTAAAGTATACAGTAGATATAACTATGGTTAATATAAGTAAAAATTCCAATGAGAGTTATATGATGATAGCAAATAATCCAATAATTATAATTGAATGTGTAAGGAGAGAAAATTAATAATGGCAGTTTTATATGGAATTGGAGTAGGTCCAGGAGATAGTGAATTATTAACAATAAAGGGTTTAAAGGCTATAGAAAATTCTCAGGTTATAGTAGCACCATCAGCACTAGAGGATGGTGAAAGTATTGCACTAGAAACAGTTAGAGAATATATACCAAAAGGTGTGGAAGTTATAGTTAAGCATTTTCCTATGGGAACTAAAGATAAGCATTTAAAAGTAAAAGAAGCTTATGAATTAATAGCAACTAAATTAAAAGAAGGAAAAACTGTTTCTTTTTTAACTATAGGAGATTCCTATGTATATAGTACATACATACACTTGTTACACTTTATAGAAGAAAAAGGTTTTGAAGTAAAAACAATTCCAGGAATAACTTCATTTTGCGCCGCAGCTAGTTTAGTTGATAGAACTTTAGTAGTAGGTAATGAACCATTGCTTGTAATTCCAGCAGCTAGAGTTAAGGATATTAAAAATGAAAAATTTGTAGTTATAATGAAGCTATATAAGCATGAGGAAGAGGTTGTTAATACACTAGAAGAGAAAGGCTTTGATTATGTTTATGTTAGTAGAGTTGGAAGAGAAGGAGAAGTTATATTAACAGATAAAGAAGAAATAAAAAAATCAAATGATTATATGTCATTAATATTAGCAAGTAGAAAGTAGAGGTATTAATATGATTTATTTTATTGGAGCAGGTCCAGGGGATGTTGATTTAATAACTGTTAAAGGAAGAGATATATTAGCTAAAGCAGATATAGTTATATATGCGGGTTCTTTAGTGTCAAAAGATCATTTAGATTTTTGTAAAGAAAATGTAGTAACATATAATTCTGCATCTATGACTTTAGATGAGGTTATAGAGGTTGTTAAAGAAAATAAAGATAAAATTATTGTAAGACTTCACACTGGCGATCCAGCTATTTATGGAGCTATAAAAGAACAAATGGATGAGTTAGATAAATTAGGAGTTAAATATAAGGTAATACCAGGAGTAAGTTCTTTTACAGCGGCAGCTTCAGTTATAAAAAAAGAATTTACATTACCATCAGTAACTCAAACAGTTATTTTAACAAGAGTTGAGGGAAGAACTCCAGTACCTGAAAATGAAGATTTAGAAAACTTAGCATCTATAGGAGCTTCAATGGCAATATTTCTTTCTATATCAATGATTGATAAAGTGGTTGCTAAATTAAGAAAAGGTTATGGTAGAAATGTTCCTATAGCTGTTGTAGAAAGAGCTACTTGGAATGATGAAAGAGCAATAATAGGAACTTTAGATGATATTGCTGAAAAAATAAAAGAAGCTGGAATAAAAAAATGTGCACAAATTCTAGTAGGAGATTTTATAAATTGTGATTATGAAAAAAGTTTATTGTATGATAAAAGTTTTTCTCATATGTTTAGGGATGCAAAAAAATAAAAATGATAGCTATAGTTAGTGTAACTTTAAAAGGTAATTTCTTAGCTAGAATTTTAAAAGAAAATTTAAAATCACATATTTATTGCAAGTCAGAAATAAAATCTTTTAAATTAGTAGAATTAACAAGAGAACTGTTTGAAAAATATAAAAGTATTATATTTATTAGTTCTACTGGTATAGCAGTAAGAGCTATAGCACCATATTTAAGAGGAAAAGATAAGGATCCAGCTATAGTGGTTGTGGATGTATGTAACAATTATACAATTAGTTTACTTTCAGGTCATATAGGTGGCGCTAATAAATTAACTTTGCAAGTTGCTAAAATTTTAAATAATACTCCAGTAATAACTACTGCTACAGATGGTTTAGGAATAATAGCTCCAGATGTAATTGCTTGTGACAATAACTTAGAAATAGAAGACTTAAAAAAAGCTAAATATATAAGTAGTTTATTGGTGAATAATAGTATAGTATATTTTAAGGATGATAAAGACTTAATTGCATGTCCTAATGGATATAAGTTAACTAATAAAGTTAAAGAAAATATGGTATGGATAACTAATAAAAAATCTAATAATAGTTATAATAATGATAAAATTTTAAAATTGATAAGAAAAGATATTATTTTAGGCATAGGTTGTAGAAAAAATATGGATAGTGAAAAACTATATAATTTTGTACTTAGTACTATTAATGAAAATAATATTGACTTAAAATCTATTAAATCTATAGTATCTGTAGAGATAAAAAAAGATGAAAAAGCTATAAAAGATTTAAGTGATAGATTAAATTGTGAATTTAAAACTTTCTCTATAGATAATATTTTAAAAGTTCAACATAATTTTGAAGGAAGTAGTTTTGTAGAGAAGACTATAGGCGTAAAAGCTGTATGTGAACCGTGTGTTTTTTTAGCAGGAGGTAAGATAATAATACCAAAAATAAAATTTCAGGGTATTACATTAGCTATTGGACAATTGGAAGGAGTATAAAGTAATGGGTAAATTATATGTAATAGGAATAGGGCCTGGTGGAATAGAACATATGACTGGAAAGGCTTTAAAAGCTATACAAGAAAGCGACATAATAGTTGGATATACTAAATACATAGCTATGGTTAAAGATATAATAGAAAACCAAGAAATTTTTTCTACAGGTATGAGAGGGGAAGAAGAAAGATGTAGAGAAGCTTTACGTCTTAGTAAAGAAAAAAATGTAGCATTAGTTAGTACAGGTGATTCAGGAATTTATGGTATGGCTGGATTAATACTTGAGATGAAAAGTGATGAAGAAGTAGAAATTATACCTGGAATAACAGCTTCAAGTGCAGCAGGGTCTGTAGTTGGTGCACCACTTATGCATGATAATTGCAATATAAGTTTAAGTGATTTAATGACACCTTACGAAGATATTAAAAAGAGAGTAGCTTTAGCTGCTGAAGGAAATTTTGTAATTTCTTTATATAATCCTAAAAGTAATGGTAGACCACATTATTTAAAAGAATGTATAAATATTATAAAAAAATTTAGAGAAGATAATATACCAGTAGCAGTTATAAGAAATGCTTTAAGAGAGGGACAAAATTATCATATAACAACATTAAAGGATTTTGATGATAGTATTGTAGATATGTTTTCCATAGTTATTATAGGAAATTCAAAAAGCTATATAAAAAATGGACAATTTATTACACCAAGAGGCTATAAGGTTAAGGAAGATTAACTATGATAGGCTTTGTTTTAGGAACATCTGAAGGAAAGAAATTTTTATCTTTAATAAATAAATATACAAGTGATTTAACAGTTTTTACTGCTACTAAGTATGGTGGAGAATTATTAAAAGACTTTAATATGAAAAATATATTTTCTACTCCTTTAGATAAAGAAGGATTTAAAAATCAAATTAAAAAGTTTTCTATAAAAGCTATGGTAGATGCATCCCATCCTTATGCTGTTAATGTAAGTAAAAATTTAATAAAAGCTTGTAAAGAAACAGATATTGAATATATAAGGTATGAAAGAAGAGGCATAATAGAAAGTTTAGATAATAAAGACAATATAAGTACTATTGAAAAATATGGAGATTTAAAATCAGTTTTAAGTTCTTTTGATGGAAATATATTGAATACTACTGGTAGTCGAAATATTAAAAAAATAATAGATTTAAAGTTAGAAAATAGAATAGTACATAGAATTTTACCAGATGGAGATATATTAAAGGATATATTAACCTTAGGAGTACAAGTAGAAGATGTTATTGCTATAAAAGGTCCTGTTGGATATGAATTAAATAAGGCTTTTATTAAAGAATATGACATAAAAGCTATTTTAACTAAAGATAGTGGTATTCAAGGTGGAGTTGTTGAAAAAATAAGGGCTGCTAAAGATACTAACACTAAGATAATACTTATTAAAAAACCTTTAATAGACTATGGAAAAATATTTTTTGAAGAAATTAATGTAATTGAATATATAAAAAAAGAATATTTACTAAAAAAATAAATTTATCAAATTGTGCTTTTAATATTAAAATTATAAAAAATAAAATGAAAAATTTTATTAGAAGCACATTTTGAATAATTAAAATACTAAATGACAAGATAAAAAGAAAGGATGATAAATTTGAAAAAAGTATTTTATATTTTATTTATTTTATTGTTATCGTTAACAATTCCTACTAATGTATATGCAATGCATATAGCAGAAGGGTATTTACCTTTAAATTGGACATTATTTTATTTTATTCTGTCAGCTCCCTTTATTTTTTTTAGTATAAGAGCTATTAGAAAATCAATAAGAAAAAATAAAGATATAAAAATGTTGTTAGCACTTATGGGAGCATATGTATTTATGATGTCAGCCATGAAATTACCATCAGTTACAGGAAGTTCATCACATCCAACAGGGACAGGCCTTGGAGCAGTAATATTTGGACCAATGGTTATGGTTGTAATATCAGTAATAGTTTTGTTATTTCAAGCTATATTATTAGCTCATGGTGGATTAACTACATTAGGTGCTAATGTTTTTTCTATGGGTATTATTGGTCCTATAGTAGCATATGCAGTTTATAGATTATTTAAGAATAAGAATAAGACTATAGCTATATTTTTAGCAGCTACAATAGGAGATTTAGCTACTTATGTAGTAACATCAATTCAACTAGCTTTAGCATTTCCAGCCAGGGATGGTGGTGTAATATCATCTGTTATTAAATTTTCTGAAATTTTTGCAATAACTCAAGTTCCTTTAGCTATAGTAGAAGGAATAATATCAGTTATAATTTATGATTTTATAAGAAAACATTGTAGTAATGAATTATCAGAATTAGGGGAGGAACTATTATAATGAAAAAAAATTTATTATTTATATTAATATGTGTAGTTTTAATAGTATCACCATTTATTATTAGTAAAAATGGGGCATTTGAAGGTGCTGATGATCAAGCAGAAAATTTAATAACAGAATTAAATAGTGATTATGAACCATGGTTTGAAAGTTTATGGGAACCACCATCTGGAGAGGTGGAAAGTTTTTTATTTTCATTACAAGCGGCTATTGGATCAGGTTTTATAGGATATTATGTAGGAAAGAAGAAAAATGATAAGAGAGATAACACTATATGCTCTAAATAGTAAATTTTCTAATATACATCCCTTAGAAAAATTATCAGCAGTAATAATATCTTTAATATTATGTAGTTTTGTACAAAATAAATATATTATTATATTTAATAGTTGTTTATTTATTATACTTAATCTAATTGCAAAGAATCCAATTAAATTAATAAGTAAGTTTTTGATTATTTCTTGTACATTTTTTATTTTTACAGCAATTACTTTAGCTATAAGTGATTATTCTAAAGAGTATATAATATTACTTTTTTTAAAAGGAATTAATGGAGCGTTAACTATAAGTTTTTTAGCATTAACTACATCTATAAATCATATAGTATGGATTGCTAATAAAGGTAAATATACAAGAGATGTTGGAGATATAGCAAAAGGGATGGAAACTTTTCTTATTTTAATAGAAAAAGATTTTAATAATACTATTAAAGCATTAAAGAGTAGAGGTGGATTTAATGGAAAAATTAATAGTATAAAGGACTTTGGAAAACTTTGTAGCGTTGTAATGAAAAATTTAGTTTTTAGATGGAAAGAAATTAATTTAGGATTAAAAAATAGATGTTATATAGGAAGGCATAATTACAGTTATAATTTTCATATAAACAAAAAAAGATGTATATATATTTTAAGTTATTTAATTATTATGATATCTATAATTTATATGTTTTAATAAAATTAAAAGAACTATAAAGTTTTACAATGGAAGTAAATTTTATAGTTCTTTAATTTTATAGAAAAGTCCGTAAAACCACTGTGTCTTATGACTGTGGATGTAAGAATACTCTTTTAGTATACCTTTTGATTATGCACCACAGGTTTCAGGATTTTCAAATTGGCTATTATAAAGATCAGAATAAAAACCACCTTTGGCCATTAATTCATCATGAGTTCCTTTTTCCACAACAGTACCATCATTCATAACTAATATTAAATGAGCATTTCTAATAGTAGATAATCTGTGTGCAATTACAAAGCTTGTGCGACCTTTCATTAAATGATCCATAGCATTTTGGATATTTTGTTCAGTTCTAGTATCTACTGAACTTGTAGCTTCATCAAGAATAAGGATAGAAGGGTTGGCTAAAATTGCTCTAGCAATAGTTAATAATTGTTTTTGTCCTTGAGATATATTAGTTCCTTCTTCATTTAATATAGTATCATATCCATTAGGTAATGTTCTAATGAAGTGATCAGCATGAGCTGCTTTAGCAGCAGTTATAATATCTTTATCAGTAGCATTTTCATTACCATAGGCAATATTATCCTTTATAGTACCATTAAATAACCAAGTATCTTGAAGTACCATACCAAATAATTTTCTTAAATCTCCTCTTTTCATATTATTGATATTAATATCATCAATAGTTATTTTACCAGAATATACATCATAAAATCTCATTAATAAATTAATTAAAGTGGTTTTACCTGCACCAGTAGGTCCAACAATAGCTACTGATTTACCAGAATCTACAGAAAAATTCATATCTTTAATTAAAGGAGTATCTTTTTTATAACTAAAATTAACATGATGAAATTTAACATTCCCTTCAGCATTAGCAATTTTAATTGCATTAGAAACTTCAGGCATTTCCTCTTTTTCATCAAGTACTTCAAATACTCTTTCAGCAGCGGCTACTGTTGATTGAAGAATATTTGAAATATTAGCTACTTGGTTAATTGGTTGAGTAAATTGTCTTGAGTACTGAATAAATGCTTGTATATTACCTATAGTTATTCTTCCTTTAGTAACTAAAACACCACCAATTACAGCTATAAAAACATAGCCTATATTGTTTATAAACATCATAGCTGGCATTATTATACCTGAAATAAATTGAGCTTTCCAACTAACTTCATATAATTTATTATTTATTTCATTAAATTCATTTATAGATTTTTGTTCGTGACTAAAAGCTTTAACTACCATATGACCAGCATACATTTCTTCTATATGCCCATTTAATTTTCCTAATTCACTTTGTTGATTGGCAAAGAATTTTTGTGATTTTTTCACAATAGGACCAGCTACAATTAAAGCTAAAGGTAATGTAATAAAAGTAACAAGAGTCATAATTAAATCTATTCTAAGCATCATTATTACAACACCTATAATAGTTATAATTGCCGTTATTAGTTGTGTTAAGCTTTGTTGTAAGGTAGAGGCAATGGTATCAACATCATTTGTAATTCTACTTAAAATATCTCCTTTAGTATTTGAATCAAAATATCTAAGAGGTAATTTGTTTAATTTTTTATTTACTTCATTACGTAGTTCTGCCACTGTTTTTTGAGCAATACTTGCCATAATATATTGTTGAAATAAAGAGAAAATAGAACTAAGAATATATAATATAGTTAATACAATTAATATTTTAAACAAACTAGTAAAATCAATACCTACTAAACCTTTAATCTTATTCATAAAACCTTCTAAAATTAAATTGGTAGCATTACCTAATATATCAGGGCTTAAAATGGTAAATAATGTACTTAAAATAGTAAAAATAAATACTAATATTAAACTAAAGCTATAAGGTTTTAAATAATTTAACAATCTTTTTAATGTTCCTTTAAAATCTTTAGCTTTATGGGTGGTTAAGGATAGACCACTATGTCTCATATTAGGGATTTTTCCTTTAGTCATTATGCATCAGCCTCCTCTTTAGAAAGTTGAGAGTATACAATTTCTTCATATACTTTACAGGATTTTAATAATTCTGTATGAGTTCCTTTACCTACAACGGAACCATTATCTAAAACTATAATAGTATCTGCATCAATTATAGAACTTACTCTTTGGGCAATTACAATAATAGTAGAGTTTTTTGTTTCCTTTTTAAGAGCACATCTAAGTTTAGCATCTGTTTTAAAATCTAAAGCAGAAAAGCTATCATCAAAGAGAAAAATTTCAGGCTTCCTAATTAAAGCACGAGCTATACATAAACGTTGTTTTTGTCCACCTGACACATTAGAGCCACCTTGTGCAATAGAAGAATGAATACCTTCTGGCATTTCTGAAACAAAATTATAGGCTTGAGCTATTTTACAAGCTTTAATTATTTCTTCATTAAGAGCATTTTCTTTGCCATACTTTAAATTATCCGCTATAGTTCCACTAAAAAGAATAGCTTTTTGAGGAACTAAGCCTATTTTTTTTCTTAAATTTTCTATGGAAATATTTCTTATATTAATGCCATCAATGAAAATTTCACCAGCAGTAGTATCATAAAATCTAGGTATTAAATTTATAATGGTAGATTTTCCAGATCCTGTACTTCCTATAATTGCAGTAGTTTTTCCTGGTTTTGCATAAAAAGATATATCTTTTAAAGTATATTCTTCAGCGCCAGGATATTTAAAAGAAACATTTTTAAATTCAACATATCCTTTTAAAATATTATTATTTTTATTAGAAGAAGAATTTATTATTTCATTTTTTAAAGATAAAACTTCATTTACTCTATCAGCAGATGCAGAAGCTCTAGGAATTAATATAAACATCATAGATAACATAATAAGAGACATCATTATTTGCATAACGTATTGAATAAATGCCATTAAATTACCAATTTCAAAGGTTCCTGAATTAATGTATTTTGCACCATACCACATAATAGCTACAGAAGTAAGATTAAGTATAAGCATTAATATAGGCATTAAAATTCCCATTAAAATATTAACTTTTATTGCAGTATTAGTTAAAGCCATATTACAAAAATTAAATCGTTTCTCTTCAAATTTAATTTTATCAAAGGCTCTTATTACTCTAATTCCAGTTAAATTTTCCCTTGAAATTAAATTAAGTTTATCAAGTTTTACTTGCATTGATTTAAATAAAGGAATTCCTTTTTTACCAACAATAAAAATTGATAAAGCTACTAAAGGAATTGATATTAAAAGAATATTTGAAAGCTTAAAACTAGTTTTAAGAGCCATAATTAGTCCACCTATGCAAGTTAATGGCGCAATTATCATCATTCGCATAAACATTAGTATTACTTGTTGAATTTGATTTATATCATTAGTAGATCTTGTTATCAATGAAGAAGTTCCAATAGTATCAAATTTTTTAAGAGAATAACTAGATACCTTAATAAATATATCTTTTCTTAAATCTTTAGCAAAGCTTGTACCTGCTTTAGCAGAAAGATAACTTGATATTATAGCTAATATTGATCCACCTAAGGCAAATAAAATCATTATTCCACCAGTTTTAAAAATATAAACAGTATTACCTGTTATAACTCCTTTATCAATTATATTAGCCATTAAATTAGGTAAATATAATGTTGATAAAGAATAAAAAAATAGTAAAACAACTACAGCTATAACAGATAAAGTATATGGTTTTAAATATTTCAAAAGTTTTAACATTAAGTTCACTCCTATTTTTTATAAATTTTATTTGTATTTTTAAGTTTGCATAATAAAAAATTAAATAAAATAATATTAGTATGGCGAGTATACTGCAAAATAATTAATGTATTAATTATTTTGCAGTATACTCTTATAAAAATAAAAAATCAACTTAAAATTTAAAAAATAAAAATTCTAAGAAATAAATAAATTTTTTATATTTTGATATAATAAAAGAAAGCGTTTAAAGGTATTTTGCATAGAAAATAGAAAGGATTTGTTAAATATGAGATTATTAAGAAATATAGAGGAAAATATTATTAGAATTCCTATATTTGTTAAAACCTTAATTTATAACATGCTTAATAACAATAAATATGAGATTATTAAGTATGGGGAAGAAAAAAAACAATATTATATAATATATGAAGGAAATAAAAAAAATAAATTTATTTTTTTTATACACGGAGGAGGATGGTGGCATGGTACGCCAAAATTTTGTAAGGGAATTGCTAATTTTTTTTTATCTAAAGGATATAATGTAATTATGCCTTCCTATAGATTGGTTCCTTTTAATAGATATCCTACACAAATAAAAGATATATTTAAAGCATATAAAGATTTTATTAATAATTTTAATAAAGAAAATAATGATATAATAATAGTAGCATATTCAGCAGGATGTGAATTAGCAGTAAATTTAATTTTAAATAATGAGATGAATGAAAATTTAAAATTTGATATTAAAAATATAAAAAAAGTTGTTTTGTTGTCAGGAACATTAGATTTTAATAAATGTACTTCAAAACGTTATCTAAAATTAATTAAAAATTATATAGGAAAAAATAAAAAAATTGAAAAAGTTAATCCAATTAATTTAATACATAAAAAAATTGAAATTCCTTTTTTATGTATACATGGAGAAAGAGATTCATTAATAGATATAAATAATTCTATTAGTTTTGTAAATAAACTTAATAATTTTGGAGGAAAAGGAATTCTGATGAAAATAAAAAATAAACATCATTGTGATACACCTATGTTACTAATGAATAATAAAAATATTAATACAAAAAATATATTGAACTTTATAAAGAATTAAAGGTGAACAAATGAAAGAAAAAAAAAATAGAAATTATTTATTAGATAATTTAAAGGTTATTTTAATTTTTTCAGTAGTTTTCGGACATGTTATTGAATTTTATATGAAAGATAGTATTTTTTTAAAAAGTATATATATATACATATATATATTTCATATGCCTTTATTTGTTTTTACATCGGGATATTTTTCTAAGAATATAGAAAAGTGTAGAAAATCAGCAGTTAAGAAATTATTATTACCCTATTTATTTTTTAATATTCTTTGGTATACTATAGTTTATATTGGGACAGGTAAATTTATGTTATTTACTTTAGCCTCTGGTTGGACTTTATGGTATTTATTAAGTTTATTTTTTTGGAGAATTTTATTAAAATATTTAATTAAAATAAAATTAGTAATACCTATATCTATTATTATGGGATTGTTGGTAGGAATGTTACCTACTGGTCAAGAAATAATTTCTTTTTCTAGAACCATAACTTTTTTACCATTTTTTTTACTAGGATATTATACTCATAATAAAAATTTGAAAAAAATAAATAAGTTAGGTGTAGTTGTAGCAACTATAGGAATAATATTATCTTTAATAATAGCTTTTAATATAGCTGAAAATAATTTAATATATTATAAGTTTTTATATAATTCACAATCATATGTATCTACTGGATTGAGTAATTTACAAGGAGTTTATTTCAGAGTTTTATTATATTTTGGATCAATAATTTTTAGCATATGTGTAATAAATGTAGTTCCTAAAAGTAAAACTTTTTATAGTTATATAGGAAGATGGACTATGAATATATATGTGTTTCATATATATTTAATTTTAGTTTTATATGCATTAATACCTAAATGGAATTTATCATTAATACAAAATACATTAATTATTATTTCTCCTTTTATAATAATTTTTATACTTTCATTAAATTGGACACAAAAACTTTATGATAAAACGTTTAATCCTATATATAATTTATATGATAAATTAATTAAATTTTTTTATAAATAATTAAATTAAAAAACTATAGGGATATAAATTTTATATCCCTATAGTTTTTTTAATTAAACAAATTTATATTCTATACCGTTATTTCTTATATA
>NZ_WHJC01000027.1 GCF_009295725.1 Clostridium tarantellae | reverse complement strand
ATATAATATTAAATCTATATGAAAAAAGTAAAGAATTAGAAGTTTTAAGTGAAACTGAAGAGGGTCTAAATATTATAAAAAATAGATATAAAGTTTATGATTTTATAGAACATAAAAAAGAATCCTTTGAAGAGATTTATACTGTAGTTTTAAACAATAATCTAGCAATTAATTTTCAAAAAAAAGATATATAACTGAAAAAATCAATTAAAAGGGGAAAAGGGATGGATAATTTTTTAAGAGGCTCAATAATTGATTTTATAAATAAATATGGTTTTTTATTTTTTAACAAAAAAAATGTATTGGGCATAGGTCTTGGTTATAAAGAAATTAAAAATATGATAACAAAAGAACTATGTTTACATGTTTTGGTAAAGAAAAAAGTATTAGCACAAAATTTATATGAGAAAGATAAGATACCAAAAAGTTTTTTAGGAATAAAAACAGATGTAATTGAAACTGGAGAACTTAATATAAAGAATTCAATTTCTAATGATACAATATCAGTAAATGAAAAAGATATTCAAATATTAAGAAAGAAAACTAAAATTATACAAGCAGGATATAGTATTGGTCCTTTTCATAAAGTAGCAGGAACTATTGGTGGTATAGTATTTGATAATAATGATGAAAGAATACCTTATATGTTAAGTTGTAATCATGTATTTACAAGAGGTAATAAAGGCAAGAAAGGGTCATCTATACTTCAGCCAGGGGTTACTGATGGAGGATATTATAATGGAAACATAATGGGAAATTTATATGAAAAAATTGATTTTATATATAATAAAAGTAAAGAAGATTATAAAAATCCACAAAATGTTGTAGATGCGGCTATTGCTAAATTTGATTCTAAAAAACTATTATATAGTACAGATATTTATAAAATTGGAAAACTTACAGATATTTCTCAAGGGAATTTAGGAAATAAAGTTCAAAAGGTTGGTAGAACTACAGGGTATACTACTGCTGTAGTAATAAGTACTAATGTTAGTACTAACTTTCAAATGGAATATGGTATATGTAGTTTTAAAGAATTAATTAGAACTAATCACTTAGGGGATGGAGGAGATTCCGGATCTTTAGTAGTTAATTTTGAAAATAAAGTTATTGGTTTATTGATAGGTGGTTCTAATAGAAGTGATTATATTGCACCAATTGAAACAGTATTAAATTATTTAAACATACATTTTGATTTTGATAATTAATAATAGTCTGTAGAATCTGATGGTTTCGTATCCTAGAATATAAGGACTTAAAAGAGTGAGTATTCAATGTACTCACTCTTTTACTATATTTTTTGATTTTGTATATATTTAAAAAAATATTATGTATTAAATTTAAAAAAGTATTAATAAGATAAGTAGAAATTAAACAATTAACTATAAATTAAAGCTTTAAAAATAAATATAAAAAAAGAATAAGTCATTTAATGAAAGTTATAATATAATATCAAATGGAAAAAAAAATAAATATGTTATAATTTATACAACCAATTATTGCAAGGAGATGATTTCATGAAAATTTTATTTTGTAGAATAGAATGGATGGAAAGATATCAAGGCATAGTAGAACAATATAGGTTAATAGGTAAAGATTCTGAGGCTAGGGAAGAGTCAAGAAAGTATGAATCATGGAACTTTAAAACAGATATAGAGAATGAATTTGTATTTGGATATGTACCTACCAAACATCATAATGGTAAGCTTAATAGTATACATATAGAAAGAATAGATGGAATTAGTAAAGAAGATGAGATTGCACATAGTGTTTTAGTGGTGTGGGTTTCTAAAGAACCTATTAAAGATTCAAAAAGTGTTATTATAGGATGGTATAAAAATGCTGATGTCTTTAGAAATTATACATATATGGATATTGATGATGAAAAGTGGCCAGTTAATGTAATAGCCTTATCAAAAAATGTAATATTATTACCAATAGATAAAAGAACTTTAGAGGTTCCTTGGGCTGGTGGTGTTAATGGCTCTCCGTATGGTATGGCACAATCTAATATATGGTTTGCAGATAAGGCAGAAGAACAAACATATGTTGAAAAAGTGTTTAATTATATAGAAAATTATAATGGAGAAAATTGGGTTGGAAAATAATAAATTAATAAAGTTTATTATTTATATAAAATTTAAAAATAGGAAGTGTTTTAAAATGCAACAAAAATTAAAAATTGATACAGTAACTGCTATAGTTGATATTATTGCAGCAATAATATCAATATTAGCACCAATATTAATTATGGGTAGTGTATTTAATGATACAATTATACAGTATGGCACAACTACAATAATAAGTGGACGAACTGATAATTTAGTTAATGCTTTTACAATAATAATGATAATAGTTTTAATTTTACATATAGTAGCTTTGATAAAAAGCAAAAAAGCTGGTATATCTTTAGCAGGCTCTATATTAGGAATTATAGGATCTGCATTATTTGCCATTATAGGATCTATAATGGGAGTTGTTTCAATGGTTTTATTTATTTTAGCAAGTATATTTTTATTTAAGCAAAAAAAAGTAGCTTAATACATAACTTTTTGTTTAAATAAAAAATTATATATTAAACTTATTAAGTATTTATATTTATTGACAAGATTTTCTGTAAAGAGTATATTATAATTAGTACAAAGATGTGCTAAAAGAGCATAGAAGCTCCATAGGATTTACCTATGGAGTTTTTCTTTTTGCGAAATATTTAAACGTTTAACAGAAAAACATAGGAGGAAAGAATATGCAAAGTTTTGAAATTAAAACTAAGATTGAATTTGGACAAGGATCATTAGAATATTTAAAAAAAATAAACGATAAAAGGGTATTAGTTGTAACAGATCCATTTATGGTTAAATCAGGAGCTATAGATAAGATAACAGAAAATTTAATAAATGTAGAATATACAGTTTTTAGTGAGATAGTGCCAGATCCACCTATTGAATTAATTGTAAAAGGAATAGCTGAAATTAATAAATTTAAACCAGATATTTTAATAGCTTTAGGCGGTGGTTCAGCAATAGATGCCACAAAAGCTATTATGGACTTTTCTAAAAAAATAATACATATAGAGAGTTTAGAGTTTATTGCAATTCCAACTACAAGTGGTACAGGTTCAGAAGTAACTTCATTTGCAGTAATAACTGACAAACAGAAAGGAATTAAGTATCCATTAGTGTCTAATGACTTACTTCCTAATGTGGCTATTTTAGATCCATCATTAGTACAAACAGTTCCTGACTTTATAACAGCTGATACTGGTATGGATGTACTTACACATGCATTAGAAGCTTATGTATCTAATAAAGCAAGTGATTTTTCAGATGCTTTAGCAGAAAAAGCTATAAGATTAGTATTTGAAAATTTGGTTAAAGCATATAAAAATGGAAGCGATTTAAAAGCTAGAGAAAAAATGCATAATGCATCCTGTTTAGCAGGACTTGCATTTAATGAAGCTTCCTTAGGAATAAATCATAGTATAGCTCATATTTTAGGTGGGAAATTCCATATTCCACATGGAAGAGCTAATTCTATTTTATTACCATATATTATAGAATATAATTCTAATATTATTGGCTATAGTTCAGTAGAATATACAAGAGCAGCTAAAAAATATGCTGAAATAGCTAAAATATTAGGATTAGAAGGATCAAGTATAAGAATATCAGTAAGAAACTTAGTAAATGCTATAAAGAAAATGCAAAAAGCTATGAATATGGTTATAGCATTAAAGGAATGTAAAGTGGATATGATTGAATTGGAAAAGCTTAAAAATGAAATAGCTGAAGTAGCATTAAAGGATGCATGTACTATAACTAATCCTAGAGTACCTACAAAAGGAGATATATTAGAAATTTTAGAAGAAATAAAATAGTTTTTTAAATGTAATAATTAAAAAACTATCCTTTAAGAACTATTTTACTTATATGAAATATTATGGAATATGAAATTGGGATTTATAATGTAATTATTTACACATAATAATAAATAATTTTAAAATTTTTATTAAATGTATAATAATACAAGTTAAACATTGACAAAAAATTAATAAAATTTTATAATTTAAATAATTCACAATGAAGTGAATTTGTTATGTATTTATGAGCAATGAAGCTCCTTGAGAATTATAAACTTTTCAAGGAGCTTTTATTATTGGAAAAATAAGTAATTATTAAATTGTTAATATTATATATAAAAATGAAAATGTTTTAATAAATTTATAATATTTAATTTATTAAAACATTTTAAATAAAAACACAAAGTAAACCTTTAAATAAGTGTTTAAAAGGTAGGTGGAAAAAAATGAGTGAGCAATCTAAACAGAGAGTTATACAAGAATATGTTCCAGGTAAACAAGTTACGCTAGCTCATATAATAGCTAATCCAGATGAAGATATTTATAAAAAACTAGGGTTAATTACTAAATATAAAGATGCTATAGGCATTCTAACAATAACTCCAGGAGAAGCTTCAATAATAGCGGCTGATGTGGCAACTAAAACTTCAGATGTAGCTTTAGGATTTGTTGATAGATTTAGTGGTTCTGTAGTGATAACAGGAGATGTGAGTTCTGTAGAATCTGCATTAAAAGAAGTTGTACAAACTCTTAGTAAGATTCTTAATTTCTCATCAACTACAGTTACAAGGAGTTAATTAATGAGTAGAGTTATATTTATAGGTAAGACAGGATGTGGTAAAACTACTCTTTGTCAAAAATTAAATGAATTAGAATTTGAATATAAAAAAACACAAGCTGTTGAACTTTATGATAACGCTATTGATACTCCAGGAGAATATATGGAAAATAGAAATTATTATAATGCTTTAATAGTAACTGCTGCTGATGCAGATGTTATAGCTTTAGTTTATGACTGTACATCAGAAGAAGGGTATATTCCACCTGCATTTGCTAGCATATTTCCTAAAGAAGTTATAGGAATAATAACTAAAATCTCATTAGCTAAAAATAAAGAACATATAGAAATAGCTAAAGATAAATTGGAAATAGCTGGGGTTGGTCGAATTTTTAAAGTGGATACAATACAAAACATTGGAATAGATAAATTACTTAAATATTTAAATCAATTTTAACTGAGGTGAAAACTAATGAATAAGAATATAGTAATAGTCGATGATGATTATATTACAAGAATGAATATTAAAAATATTCTTGAAGCTAAGGGTTACAATGTTGTAGGAGAGGCTTCGGACGGATTTGATGCAATAGATGTTTGTAAAAAATGCAAAGCTGATTTAGTGTTATTAGATATAGATATGCCTATTTTAGATGGTATTAAGGCAGCTAAGATATTAACAAAAGAAAATTTAGTTGATGGAATAGTTTTGTTAACGGACTTAGATTATAATTGTTATATTGAAAAAGCTAAAGAAGTAGGAGCTTTTGGTTATATGGTAAAGCCAGTTAATGAAAAAAACCTTATACCTACAATAGAAATGTGTTTATCTAAAATTAAAGAGTTTAATAAGTTAAAAAATGATTTAGATAAAGTTAATAATAAATTAAATGAAAGAAAAATTTTAGAAAAAGCTAAAGGTATTTTAGTAAAAGAATTTAATATTTTAGAAGAAGAAGCATATAATAAAATAAGAAAACTTAGTATGGATAGAAGAGTTCCTATGGGTGAAATTGCTAAAATTATAACTGTAGGATATGGAGATTATTAACTATAAACTACGGAGTAGTAGTTTGAATTAAGCAATGAGGCTTAAGGTTATAAGAAATAAATTAGATTAAAATTAATCTAATATTTCTATAGCTTTAAGCCTTTTTACTTTTGTTATATAAGAGAGGTGACGAAGTGAGAGAAGAACTTTTAAGTGTTGGAATAGACATTGGAACTAGTACTACTCAGCTTATATTTTCAAAATTAATAGTTGAAAATGAAGCTTCAAGTTTTTCAGTACCTAGAATCAATATTGTAGATAAAAAAATTATATACAAAAGTGATGTGTATTTCACACCTTTAATTTCAAATAATGAAATTGATGGTCAAAAAATTAAGGAAATAGTTGAAAAAGAATATAAAAAAGCTAGAGTAAATAAAGAAGATATACAAACAGGTGCAGTAATAATTACTGGAGAAACTGCTAGAAAAGAAAATGCAAATGATGTTTTGCAAACATTAAGTGGTTTTGCTGGAGATTTTGTAGTAGCTACTGCGGGACCAGACCTTGAAAGTATAATTGCAGGTAAAGGTGCTGGGGCACATATATACTCTAAAGAACATTCTACAACTGTTGTAAATTTAGATATTGGTGGAGGAACTACTAATCTTGCAGTTTTTGTAAGAGGAGAAGTTAAAGAAACAGGATGCCTTGATATTGGAGGTAGACTTATAAAATTAGATCCAATAACTCAAAGCATAATTTATATTTCACCTAAATTAGAGAAAATTATAGAAAATAATAATATAGATCTATATGTAGGTAAAAAGGCAACAATTGAAAATTTGAAACCTATTATAGATATAATGGTTAGATTACTAGAAGAAAGTGTGGGTTTATTACCAAAAGAAGATTTATTTAATTTTATAGTAACTAATAAATCTATAGAGTTAAAAGAAGAGATAAAATGTATATCCTTTTCAGGTGGAGTAGCTGATTATGTTTATTATGATGGAAATATTAAAGATTATTTTAAATATGGAGATATTGGAATAATTTTAGGGGAAGCCATTAAAAATTCATCTTTATGTAAAAAACTAAAGGTTATAAAAGCTATGGAAACCTTAAGAGCAACAGTAGTAGGAGCAGGCTCACATACTACAGAAATCAGTGGAAGCACTATTACATATACAGAGGATAATTTTCCAATAAAGAATTTACCAATTTTAAAATTATCAAAAGAAGATGAAAGTAATGATTATTTAAAGATTAAGACTGCTATTAAAGAAAAATTAAATTGGTTTAAACTTGAAAATGATCTTCAAAAGGTGGCAATAGCTATTGATGGTAATAAAAATCCTTCTTTTCCTGAAATACAGGAATATGCAAGAGGTCTTGTAGAAGGAATGGAAGAGTTAATAGAAAAAGAGTTACCTTTAGTAGTTATTGTTGAAAACGATATGGCGAAAGTTTTAGGACAGGCAATGTATTCTTTATTAAATTTTAATAAAGATATAGTTTGTATAGATGGAATTAAAGTAGAAAATGGAGATTATATTGACATTGGTGCTCCAATTGCAGAAGGAAGAGTTGTACCTGTTGTTATAAAAACATTAGTTTTCAATTAATTATAAGGAGGAAAATAAATGATTTTAAAAACAAAACTATTTGGCAAAACATATCAATTTAAATCATTAAATGATGTGATGGCTAAAGCAAATGAAGAAAAATCAGGAGATAAATTAGCAGGTCTTGCTGCTGAATCAGCAGAGGAAAGAGTTGCAGCTAAGGTAGTATTAGCTAATATAACTTTAGGTGATATAAGAAATAACCCTGCTGTACCTTATGAAAAAGATGAGGTAACAAGAATAATTCAAGATGATGTAAATGAAAAAATATTTTCAGATATTAGAAATTGGACAGTTTCAGAATTTAGAGAATGGATATTAGATGATAAAACAACTGGAGCAGATTTAAGAAGAGTTTCAAGAGGATTAACTTCTGAAATGGTATCAGCAGTAACTAAATTAATGTCTAATATGGATTTAATATGTGGTGCTAAAAAAATAAGAGTTACAGCTCATTGTAACACAACTATTGGTAAAGCAGGTACATTATCATCTAGACTTCAACCAAATCATCCAACAGATGATCCCGATGGAATAATGGCATCATTATTAGAAGGATTAACTTATGGTATTGGAGATGCTGTTTTAGGATTAAATCCAGTTGATGACTCTGTTGAAAGTGTAACTAAAGTTTTAAAAAGATTTGAAGAAATAAAAAGAAAATTTGAAATTCCAACTCAAACTTGTGTACTTGCTCACGTAACTACACAGATGGAAGCTATAAAACAAGGAGCTCCAACTGATCTTATATTTCAATCTATAGCAGGGTCTGAAAAGGGAAATGAAGCCTTTGGATTTAATGCAGCTACTATAGAAGAGGCTAGACAGTTAATGTTAAAGCAAGGTACTTCTACAGGACCAAATGTAATGTATTTTGAAACAGGACAAGGTTCAGAACTTTCATCAGAAGCTCATTTTGGAGTAGACCAATTAACTATGGAAGCTAGATGTTATGGATTTGCTAAAAGATTCGAACCGTTTTTAGTAAATACTGTTGTTGGTTTTATTGGACCAGAATATTTATATGATTCAAAACAGGTAATAAGAGCAGGACTTGAGGATCATTTTATGGGTAAACTTACAGGGATACCAATGGGATGTGATGCTTGTTATACAAATCATATGAAGGCAGATCAAAATGATATAGAAAATCTTGCTGTATTATTAACTGCTGCAGGATGTAATTACTTTATGGGAATTCCTCACGGTGATGATGTAATGCTTAACTATCAAACAACAGGATATCATGAAACTGCTGCATTAAGAGAATTATTCGGATTAACAGCAATTGAAGAATTCCAACAATGGCTATTAAAAATGGGCTTTGTTGATGAAAAAGGTAAGCTTACAAGTAAAGCTGGAGATGCATCTGTACTTTTAAGATAGGAGGGACCCAAAGATTATGAATGAAAAAGATTTAAAAGCAATGGTTGAACAATTAGTTAGCCAAATGGTTGGAAAAGTTGATAAAGAAACTATAGAAAAAGCAATACAAGATGTTGCTACAGAAGTAAAAGAAGATATAGATAGTGAAGGCTGTATACCAGATATAACTGAAATAGATATAAAGAAACAGCTTTTAGTTGATAATCCTGCTGATAAGGAAGCTTATTTAGAAATGAAAGCTAAAACACCAGCAAGATTAGGTATTGGTAGAGCTGGTACTAGATATAAAACTATAACTGCATTAAGAGTTAGAGCAGACCATGCAGCAGCTCAAGACTCAGTATTTTCTGATGTATCAGAAGAATTTATTGAAAAAAATAAATTTTTATCAGTACAAACTTTATGTGAAAACAAAGATGAATATATAACACGTCCAGATTTAGGGAGAAAATTTTCACAACAAACTTTAGATTTTATAAAAGAAAATTGTGATAAAAATCCTAAAGTTGAAATTGTAGTTGGTGATGGATTAAGTTCAGCAGCTATAGAAGCTAATGTGGAGGATATTCTTCCAGCTATAAAGCAAGGATTAAAAATGTATGGCTTAGAGGTTGGACCCATAGTATTTGTTAAATATTGTAGAGTTGGAGCAATGGATGCTATAGGAGAGACAACTGGAGCAGATGTAGTTTGTTTATTAGTAGGAGAAAGACCAGGACTTGTAACAGCAGAATCTATGTCAGCATATATAGCGTATAAGCCCAAAATTGGTATGGCAGAAGCTAAAAGAACTGTTATATCTAATATACATAAAGGTGGTACTACAGCCGTTGAAGCTGGTGCTCACATAGCAGAATTAATAAAAATAATGCTTGATAAAAAAGCATCAGGAATAGATCTTAAATAATTAGGAGGAAATTAGTCATGAAAAATGATGCAATACGTCCTAATGTATTAGCTGTTAGGATAATATCAAATGTAAGTCCAGAAATGGCGAAAAAAATGGAACTAGAATCACATCATAAAAGTTTAGGTTTAATAACAGCAGATTGTGATGATGTGACTTATACTGCTCTTGATGAAGCAACAAAAGCAGCAGAAGTTGATGTTGTATATGCTAAATCAATGTATGGTGGAGCTGGTAATGCTTCAACAAAATTAGCAGGAGAAGTAATAGGAATAATTGCAGGCCCAAGTCCAGCAGAAGTAAGAAGTGGATTAAATGCTATTCTTGATTTTATGGATAGTGGAGTAAGTTTTATAAGTGCTAATGATGATGATTCAATAGCATATTATGCACATTGCGTATCAAGAACAGGTACATATCTTTCAAAGGTAGCAGGAATAAGAGAGGGTGAGCCTCTTGCTTACTTAGTAGCACCTCCATTAGAGGCAATGTATGCTTTAGATGCAGCACTAAAAGCAGCCGATGTTCAAATGTGTGAGTTCTTTGAACCACCAACAGAAACAAACTTTGGAGGAGCATTGCTTACTGGTTCACAATCAGCTTGTAAAGCAGCTTGTGATGCTTTTGCAGAGGCAGTAAAATCTGTTGCAGAAAATCCAATGAATATTTAATTAGGGAATTTATAGATGAATAAAGCATTGGGATTAATTGAGGTTATTGGATTAGCCACAGCTATTGAAGCTGCGGATGCTGCACTAAAAGCTGCTAATATTAAGCTTTTAGGAGTTGAAAAAATATCTGCTGGAATAGTAACAGTTAAACTTGTTGGAGATGTAGGTGCTGTTAAAGCTTCCGTAGAGGCAGCTGAAGAACATATAAGTAAATTTGGCACTTTAAGAACTGTTAATGTTATTCCAAGAGTAGCCGATGAACTTATTTCTATACTACCAGATATGGATGAAAAAGAAGATGAACCAGCAGAAATTGAAAACTTTAATGAAGAAAAACTTAGCAGAAAAAAAAATGAAAAAAATAAAGATACTAAAATTGAAGTAGAAGAAATTAAAGTTATAAATGAAAAAGATTCAAATGAGAAATTTGAAACAATAGTTGATATTAAAGAAGAAAAAACTAAAGATAAAAATGAAAGAAATATAACAAAAGTTGAAGAAACAATAGAAAAAATTAAATTATTACCTAAAGAAGAAAAAATTATTGAAGATGATATTATAGAAGTTATTGAGGAAAATATGGACACTAAACAAAAATTTGATCATGATACCTTAGCTAAAATGAGTGTTAAAGACTTAAGAAAATTAGCTATAACTTCTAAAATACCAGTAGCATCTAAGAAGCTTAAATACTGTAAAAAAGAAGAATTAATAGAATTATTATTAAAATTCTATAGGGATGGTGAAATTTAATGGAACTTTTAGATAAAGACTTAGTATCTATTCAAGAGGTAAGAAACCTTATAAGAAATGCTAAGGAAGCACAAAAGAAATTAGCAAATATGAGCCAAGAAGAAATAGATAGAATTACAAAAGCAATAGCTGAAGCTGGGTATAAAAATGCTGAAAAACTTGCAAAAATGGCTAATAATGAAACTGGTTTTGGTAAGTGGCAAGATAAAATACTTAAAAACGTTTTTGCATCACAAAATGTATATGAGTCAATAAAGGATACAAAAACTGTAGGAATAATTAAAGATAATAAAGAAAAAAAAATAATGGAAGTAGCTGTACCGGTAGGGGTTGTAGCTGGACTTATTCCTTCAACTAATCCTACATCAACAGCTATATATAAAGCTATGATTTCTATTAAAGCTGGTAATTCTATTGTTTTTTCACCACATCCAAATGCTAAAAATTGCATACTGGAAACTGTAAGAATAATAAATGAAGCAGCAATTGAAGCAGGATGTCCAGAAGGTGCAATAGCATGCATGACAGTTCCAACAATGCAAGGAACAGCAGAGCTAATGAAAAATAAAGATACTGCCTTAATATTAGCTACAGGTGGAGAAGCAATGGTTAAAGCGGCATATTCATCAGGAACTCCTGCCATTGGAGTTGGGCCTGGAAATGGTCCTGCTTTTATTGATAAAAGTGCAGATATAAAATTAGCAGTTAAAAGAATAATAGATTCTAAAACTTTTGATAATGGAACTATATGTGCTTCAGAGCAATCAATAGTAATTGAAAAAGCATTAGAAGATGTAGTAGTAAAACAGCTTAAGGAATCAGGAGCATATTTCTTAACAGAAGAGCAAACTAAACAACTTTCTAAATTTATAATGAGAGCTAATGGAACAATGAATCCACAAATAGTTGGAAAAGATGTTAAAACTATAGCTAAATTAGCAAGTTTAAATGGAATTCCACAGGATGCAAAGGTTTTAATTGCTAGAGTAACAAAAGTTGGACATGATGTTCCATACTCAAGAGAAAAGCTTGCACCAATATTAGCTTTTTATGTAGAGGATAATGTGGAAACTTGTTGTGAAAGATGTAGAGAAATATTATTAAATGAAGGTGCTGGACATACATTCTGTATGCATGGAACTAATGAAGAGTTAATAAAATATTTCGCATTAAGAATGCCAGTATCAAGAATGATAGTAAATTCTCCAGGCGCTCTTGGTGGTATAGGTGCTACTACTAATTTAGCATCTGCTTTAACTTTAGGATGTGGAGCAGTTGGTGGAAGTTCAACTTCTAATAATATAGGGCCATTAGATCTTATGAACATAAAAAGATTAGGTTATGGAGTTAAGGAAGTAGAAGATTTAAGAGGCTCTTTAACTGAAGCAGAAGTAGCAGTAACTTCAGAATTTAGTTCTATTGATAAAGAGAAATTAATAGATTTATTAGTTAAAAGAATACTTGAAGAATTAAAATAGTTATAACTTAAAATTAAATTTATAAATTAAAATTAAGAAAGCTTTTTATATAAGCTTAAGGAGGAAGATTATTATGGCAAACGCAAACGCATTAGGAATGATAGAAACAAAAGGATTAGTAGCTGCAATAGAGGCTGCAGATGCAATGGTTAAAGCAGCTAATGTTGAGTTAATAGGAAAAGAGCAAGTTGGTGGAGGATTAGTTACTGTAATGGTAAGAGGAGATGTTGGAGCTGTTAAAGCAGCTACAGATGCAGGAGCAGCTGCTGCTGAAAGAGTTGGAGATTTATTATCAGTACACGTAATTCCAAGACCACATTTTGAAGTTGATGAAATTTTACCAAAGCCATCAAAAGCAATGGAAAAAGCAATAAGAGATAGAGAATAATAAAAAATATTTTAAATATATTGTGCTACCTTTTAAGGTAGCACATTTTATACATTCTATGGAAGAGGTGGTAGAATGGGAGTTTTAACAGAAAATGAAATTAAAAGAATATTAAGTAGAAATGATTCTAAGGAACTTAAAGAGTTTATTATATCTAAAGGACAAATAATAACACCTTCTGCAAAATCATATTTATCTGAAAGAAATATAGTCTTAAAATATGATGATTTATCTAAAGAAAGTGAAAAAAGAGACTATAAGAGAAAAAAAGAAGAAAAAGTTGTAGAAGTTAAAGAGATTGTTAAAGAAGTACCTGTAGAAGTAGAAAAAGAATATAAATATGTTACTGTTTTTGGAGCAAAGCTAGATGAAAAACCAGAACATATGACTCATTTAAATGGAAACCTTTTAGTATTTAAGGATCATAAAAGAATAATTTTAAGAGGAAAAATAGATTCTTTAGAAGCAAAGCTTTTAGAAGCTCAACTAGTAGCTAAAAGAAATGGTATGCCTAAGTTGATTCAAGATTTGCAAGAAATAATAGGATTTGTGAGAAATTTAATGAGATGTGAAGTTTTAGAAGAGCCTGTTGGAGAATTTAAATTACAAGATATGAATGCAACAGAGCTAAGAGAAAAATCACATCATCCAAAAAAATATTTTGGGATAGGTCATTTTTTCCCAGACTACAATATGGGGGAAATTGTTATTTCATTAAATAGTATAAGAACTTTTGTTAGAGAAACAGAATTAATAGCATATGAGGCTTTTAAAGGCAAATATGGAGAAAATACCAGAGAGGATATAATAAAAGCACTTAATAGATTATCATCATTACTTTGGATAATGATGTTTAAAGTTAGAACTAATAAGTATGCAAATAAATAAGGAGGATATGATGAGAAGTCTATTAGATGAAATTATAAGTGAAGTGGTTAATAAGGTAAAGAAAGAAGCTTTAATAGAAGTAGAAGCTTCAGGAAGACATATTCACTTAACAAGAGAAGAGATAGATAAACTATTTGGTAAAGGTTATAAACTTAATAAAATAAAGGATTTATCACAACCAGGTCAATATGCATGTAAAGAAAGAGTAACTATAACAGGACCAAAAGGAAGTATTAAAAATGTAGTAGTACTTGGACCAGAAAGAAAAACAACTCAAGTAGAGGTTTCTTTAACAGATGCTTTAGCTTTGGGAATAAAGCCACCAATAAGACAAAGTGGCGATCTTGAGGGAACTCCAGGAATTACTATTAGTACTGAGCTAGGAAGTGTTAATTTAGATAAAGGTCTTATTGTAGCAAAAAGACATATACATATAACACCAGAAGATGCTGAAAAATTTGGGGTTAAGGATAATGAGGTTGTTAAAGTTAAGGTTTTTGGTAGAAGACCATTAATATTTGATGATGTTATTGTAAGAGTAAATAAGAATTTTAAAACATATATGCATATAGATTATGATGAAGCAAATTCAAGTGGATTTAGTAAAGGTACATTAGCGAGAATTATAGAGTAAAAATTAGCAATAGTAAAAGGGGGGAGAATGTATGGATTACGATAAGTTAGTTGAACTAATAGTACAAGAAGTTTATAAGAAAATTAAAAGTGATAGTAAAACTATCATAGATATAGAGAAAAAAAAGAATTTAGTTCTTCTTTGGGAAGATGATATTGATAAATTAAATTCTTTAAGCAAAGAATTTAATGTAATGAATTATAAAGAGGATATTAAAGATTGTGATGCTTTAGTTATATCTAATTTAAATTTAACAGGATTAAGTAATTTAGCATTAGGAACTAGTGTATCGCAAGAAGAATCCTTCATTTTAAAAATGATTATGCAAGGTAAAAAAATTTTTTTAATGAAGGACGGTATAGAGTATAGAAGGTATAAGCAAACTGCACCAAAAGTTTTATATAACAAGTATATTAACTATGAAGAAGAATTAAGAACATTTGGTGTACAAGTTATAGATAAAATATGTGATATAACCTTAGATGATGAAGGTGTATATTTAGAAACAGAAATTATTGAAAAAAGCATAGAAGTTGAAGTTATAGATAATAAAACCATTGATTTAGTAGGTAAAAAGCTTATATCTGAAGGAGATTTAAGAAAGCCACATATAAATGGAAAAACAACTCTTTTGGTAGATAACAAAAGTATAATAACTCCATTAGCTAAGGATTATATCAGAATAAATAGATTAAAAATTAAAAGAGTTTAAATTACTGGAGGAGATTATGGATATTGCAAAGGTTATTGGTAACGTGTGGGCCACAAGAAAAGATGAAAAATTAAATGGTCAGAAGTTTTTAATAGTTAAAATTTTGAAATCTAAGAATGAATTAAAGGAAGGTTTTTTTGTTGCAGCAGATAATACAGGAGCTGGTATTGGAGATACTGTATTAATCACTAAAGGTGGTTCTGCTAGACAAGCTTTAGGAGATAAGAGTATACCAGTTGATGCAACCATAGTTGGTATAGTTGATTCTATAGAGGTAGAAGATGAGTAAAAGCATTGGTGCTATTGAATTTAGAAGTATAAGTAAAGGGATAGAAGTATGTGATGAAATTGTAAAAAAAGCCTTTGTGAAAATTTCCTATATGAAAAGTATATGTCCAGGCAAATTTCTTATTATTGTCAATGGAGATGTAGGAGAAGTTGAAACAGCTATAGAATATGGAAAAGAAGTAGGAAAGAAGCATATAGTAGATTCTTTTATTATAAATTCTGTTCACAAAGATATAGTACATGCATTAAAGAATAAATATGATTCTAAAGAAGTTAAATCTGCTATTGGAATTATGGAAACCTATAAAGTTTGTTCTGGAATTACTGCATTAAATAAAACCTTAAAAACTAATGATGTAAGATTAATCAAATTACAATTAGCCTTTGGCATTGGTGGAAAACTTGTATATATAATCTCTGGTGATTTAAGTAGTGTGAGAGATGGATTAGAGGAAGGAAAAAAAGCTATATTAGAAAAGGAAATAGTTAATATGTCTATTCTTCCATCTCCTCATTATGAAGTAATAAAGAATTTAGTGTAACTGTTTAATGGAGGACAAAACCATGGATTTAAGTGTTAATCAAATTATTATAGATATAATGGTTGTATGTATGGCATTAGGTGCTATAGATAAGTGTTTAGGAAATAAATTTGGACTAGGAGAGCAATTTGAAGAAGGTTTTATGGCTATGGGATCATTGGCATTAGCTATGGTGGGAGTTATTTGTTTAGCGCCAGTATTATCTAATGTTTTAAGACCTATAATAACACCATTATTTAACTTTTTAGGAGCTGACCCAGCTATGTTTGCAGGTTCTATACTTGCTTGTGATATGGGGGGAGCACCATTAGCAGCTAGTCTTGCACAAGACCCTCAAATAGGAGTTTTTAGTGGATTAATAGTTGGAGCAATGATGGGAGCAACTATAGTATTTACAATACCAGTATCATTAGGAATAATACAAAAAAGTGATGAAAAGTTTTTAGCAACAGGTATACTAGCAGGTATTGTAACTATTCCAGTAGGTGCTTTTGTTGGAGGAATAATAGCAGGAATTCCAGTTGTTATAGTATTTAAAAATTTGATTCCAATAATAATATTTGCTATTTTAATAGCATTAGGATTATGGAAGTTTGAAAAAGCTATAATAAAAGGATTCACATGGTTTGGTAAGTTTATTGTTATAATAATAACTCTTGCTTTAGCAGCAGCTATTATTGAGGCTTTAACAGGACTAGTTATTATTCCAGGAATGAATCCAATAGGAGAAGGATTAACTACTGTTGGAGACATAGCTATAGTTTTAGCAGGAGCATTCCCTCTAGTATACATAATAACAAAAGTATTCAAAAAACCTTTGATGGGTCTTGGAAAATTATTAGGTATGAATGAAATTGCGGCAGCAGGTATGATAGCAAGCTTAGCAAATAATATTCCTATGTTTGGTATGATGAAGGATATGGATGATAGAGGAAAGGTAATAAACGTTGCTTTTGCTGTATCTGCATCCTTTGTATTTGGAGATCACTTAGGATTCACTGCTGGATTTAATTCAGATATGATATTTCCAATGATCATAGCTAAATTAGTAGGTGGTATAACTGCTGTAATTTTAGCTTTAGTAATAGTAAATAAAACAATGGGTAAACCAAAGAAAATGGAGGAGAAATAAAATGGAAAACTTAGATAAGGATTTATTAGAAAAACTAGTTAGACAAATAATTGAGGAAAAAATAAACGGTATAAAGGATTCCGTAGATTTTGAAAGAAATAAAGATAAAAGTGGAATAATTTCAGTAAAGCTTCCTACAGTTAAAGTAGATGAATCTAATAGATTAGATACAGGAATACCTACAGATGTGGTATATACTAAAGATGTATTTACATTAGAAGAAAGTCCAAGATTAGGTTGTGGAATAATGGAAATGAAAGAAACAACTTTTGATTGGACATTAAATTATGATGAAATAGATTATATTATTGAAGGACAGTTAGATGCTATAATAGATGGAAGAAAGGTTTCAGCTAAGGCTGGTGAATTAATGTTAATACCAAATGGAAGTAGTATTAAATTTTCTGTACCAGATTATGCTAGATTTATATATATAACTTATCCAGCAGATTGGGCATCTCAAAAGTAAAAAAGTATATTTAATATAAGGAAATGGTGTGTAGATACATCATTTCCTTTACTTTTTTTATAAATTTTATTTAATTAAAAGTTAAAATATATTATTAGTTTGGTAATATATATATTTAGACAAGTTGTTAAATAAATTAATAAAGAATTAATTTGTTAAGTTATGAATATATATTTTATGAATAATTTAATGAAGGTGATAATTTGAGTTATACTACAGATAGACAACCTCAAGGAAAGGGGAAAAGTTTAAGTATACTTTTAAGAGAAGCATTAATTTCAGAGTGTGTGGCAATTAATGATTATAGTAGTCATTTAATTTTTATTGATAATAAAGAAGTTAAAGAGATTATTCATCATATTCTTGAGGAAGAGAAAGAACATTTTGGATTGTTTTTAGAGGCTTTAAGAAAAGTTGATAATGATCAACACATGTTAGCAAAAAAGATAAAAGAAGAAATTCATATTTCATCTTATGATAAGGTAAAAGAGTATGGGCATGATAAAAAAAACAAAAAAGCTATACTTTCAAATCTTCGGGAATTAATAAAGGGTGAATTAGAGGCAACAGTACTCTACGAGTCTTTTTTAGAGTATATAGATGATAAAGAGATTGTTGATATTATTAAAAAAATAGCTAAAGAGGAGAAAGAACATTTAGAAGAATTAACTAGAGTGATGATTATATTAGATAAAGATAAGTATGGGCTGTTGGATTAAATTTACAATATACATGTTGTAATACTATAAATTAATCATAACTTTTCAAAATATATTTGTAGTTTTAGTTTGAATTCATAAATGTTAATGTAAATTCTTTAATACAACATATATAAAATAAATTTTATATTAGCTAAAGTTTAAGATACTTAATAAAGTTAAAATGATAAGTATTAATTAGATAATACTTATCATTTTTTATAGAATAGTCCGTAAAACCATTTTGCCTTGTGTCTGTAGATGTAATAATTTAAATAATATTAATATAAAGATTCTTAAACTTGTAAAAAAAGTATATAATCAAACATATTTTAAGAATGTATAGGCACTTTTTCACTTAAAACGCCATTGTCCATTTCAAATACATAATCACACAAAATATTTATATCTTCAGAATTGTGGCTAGCCAAAATAATAGTTTTGTTTTTCTTTTTTAAATCTAATATAATAGTTCTTATTAATGATATTCCTTCTTTATCTAAACCGTTCATAGGTTCATCTAGTATTATTAACTCAGGATCTTCCATTAGAGCTTGTGCTATTCCTAATCTCTGTTTCATACCTAATGAATATTTTTTTACATTTCTTTTATCTTCAGGATTAAGGTTAACAAGAGAAATGAATTTTTTAATTTCTTCTTCATTTATTTTATTATTTATACTAGCTAATATTTTAAGATTTCTTAAGGCAGAAAATTGTCCTAACAATCCAGGTGATTCAATTAAAACTCCAGTATTTTTAGGAAAGTTTCCTTTATTTATAACTTCATCAAAAACTTTTATTTCACCTTTAGTTGGGTTAATCAATCCACATATAGCTTTAAAAAGCATAGTTTTTCCAGAACCATTATGTCCAATTATTCCATATATATTTCCACTTTCAAAAGAAATCGAAATATTTTTAAGTATTGTTTGTCCGTGTATTTCTTTTGAAACTTCTTTAAGTTCTACTATTTTTTTGTTTTTCATTTTACACCTCTTTTTTCATATTTAATTAATAATTTTTAATAAATCATTTTTTTTCAATATATAATTGCAAAACATAATAAGAGTTAAAATTGCTAAAAATATGTATATATAAATAAAAGGATTATTTTCTTTTAATAGTTCATTAATATAAATAAGTATATTATTAACATTTTTAAAGCATACAGAAAAAATTAATATCAATAATACAAATAATAAAGTTATGCTATGATTTTTAATAAGCAATAACAATAATAAATAAATATTAATTATAAAATAACTACATAAAGTTAAATTTATTATAATATTTAAAGCGTATATAAAGTCATTTAATGTTATATGTAGGCTAAGGAATAATAACAGAGTAATTGACATTATCATTGAGATTAAATAATAAAAAAAACAAAGAAAAAAGCAACATAACTCTAAACAAATAAACCACTTTTTTTTACTTCCAATTCTGCTAATAATATATAAACTATTTTCTGTAAAACTTTTATATAAATAACTACCAACTATGTAAACTAAGTAAAATTCATAAAAAAGCCAAAGTAAAAATTCAATAAAATTTTCTGTAATACTCATAGGAATCTTAAATATTATGTTAATATCTTCAATAAAATTAGTTCCGAAAATAAATATATTATTTTTAGTAGAAAATATAGTAAGGAATATTATAGTTAGTATAATCATTGTATTTAAATTTAAGGTAGATAAAAAATGATTAAAACTTATTTTGAAATATTTTTTCAGTATCTTTCACCTACACTTTTAAAACTAAAATCTTTTTTTAGAATAAAATACATTCCTATTAAATAAGTAAATGATATCAATATAAACCAATAAAGAAATCTATCAGTTAAAAATCTATAATTATCAATTGTATCTATAGTTGATTGTAAAAAATAAACATTTTTTGTGAATGTGAATTTTTCTATTGATTTAGTACTATCTAGTGCCCAACTTAAATAATTTATAGAGAGAGTAACAATTAAGGATAATTCTCTTTTTTTAAGAAAAATATTAATTAATAAAAATAAAAGTCCTAAAAAAGAAAGATTTAAAAATACAAATAAATTAATATAAATAGTATATTGTAATGGTGATATTTTATTAATGATAGTATTCAAAATAGATTTTTCAAAACTAACATTTAATTTACCAGTCATTGTATAAGCAAAATATTCACTATAAATATTATTAAAAGTTATATGCCCTAAACATTCCATTATTGAAATAATATCTATAAATAATATTACTAATAAAGCTGAGATTAATATAGTTAATACA
>NZ_WHJC01000026.1 GCF_009295725.1 Clostridium tarantellae | reverse complement strand
ATTTTTTCATTTATATCATATATACTAGTAATTTCTTTTATTTTTTACTCTATAAATTTATTATTTAATATTGCTATTAAAGATTATTTTATGGCTACTATAATACCTTTATTTACTTTTGATGGTTTTATTTTAATATTTGGTATAAGTACTCTTTTTTTTAGTGATAAATTATCTTTTATAAAAAAATTAATGGAACCCATATCAAGTTTTATAATTGATATTTTAGATTTACTTTATTTCAATGTTAGATTAGAAAATAAAGATATTAAAGTTCAACTATTTGTGTTAATGGTAATAATAGCAATAACTTTTTTAATCTTATATATAATATATGTTATGTTAGGTTTATTAAATAAATCAAATTTAAAAAAGCCATATTTTTTTGAAGGATTTAGGTATGTATTTTATGCTGTAATATCTATTTTAATTGGTTTTTATAGTATATCAGGTATAGGATTTTTAATGTTATTTTTAGGGGATAAATATACTTTTAATGAAGGAGCATTATATATCAATATAATTTCTTTAATTGCTATTGGAGGCATATACGTTATATTAGAATATTTATATAGATATAAGTTAAAAAATATTTATAATAATATAGATAAAGAAGATAATAATAAAAATTATGAAAAAGAAGAAACAACAAGTAAACAATCTGATATTATAGAAGTTGAAAAATTAAATTTGCTTAGTAAAATGAAAGATTTCTTTAAAGATATAGAAAATAACGAAGAAACAAATATTAATAAAGAAATTAACAAAGAGAATAAATTGAGTTTAGACAAAACAGTTGAGATTGATACTAAAAAAGTTAAAGAAAAACTTTACAATATGGATCATACAGTATTGTTAAATCAAAACTTAAATGAATATGATGTTGATACTGAAATAATAAAAAAATTTAATAGTAAAATTATTAATAATAAAGAAAAAGATAATATTTATCAAGATTCTTCAAAGGATATTGAAAAATATTTTACTTTAAGTATATTAAATGAAAAAGAAAATTTAAATAATGAAGAAGATAAAATATTAGAAGATGATTATTATCAAATTTCTTTTGCTGATTTAGAAGAAGATAATAAAGAAAATAATTTTATAAATAATAGTATTGAATTTAAAGTAGATGAAAATGAACAATTTAATTTCTTATCAATGATAAGTGAGGAGAATTAATCTTTAAATTCTAGTTTAATGGTATAATAAATTTATTAGCTTTACTTTATAGGAGGAATTTTTATGGCTATTGGAACTAGAATAAATTGCAAATATTGTATAGATTATAAAAATGATAAATGCGATGGAAGTGAAAAAGATTGTTTATGCAGAGAGTGTCCAAGAAATTTAGGACAATGTATATGTGTAAAATATTGTAGAGAAACTGAATCTATATTAAATTGGAATGAAGACAATAATTTTAATTATTAATAAATTTTTAGAATATAAATTTTCTTTATAGAGAATAATAATAATGGTATTTTTTATAAAGGAGAGATAATATGGGAAATCAAGAAGAATTACTAAATATGGCTGAAAACTGCGATGAATATTTAAGTTTAAATAAAGGCATAATATCATCAGTTTCACCTTATAGAAGTTGTCATACATGTTACAATTCTAAAAATGGAGTTTGTGATAAAGAAATAGGAATAAAAGCAGTATATATTCAAGATAAATTTTAATTGTTAATTTAATAAACTAAATAAGAGTTTATTTTTTAATAACATTATTAAAATTTTCAAATATATCAATAAAAATAAATTAATAAAACTCTCACTTTTAATAATGAGAGTTTTATATTTTATGTATTACATGCTTAAAATCATAGATTTTAATATAGAAGTTGAATTTTTAACTCCTATAGCAGTAAATTCAGCAAAATCCATATGAGCACCATTATTAGCATTATCAGAAATAGATCTAATAACTACAAATGGAATGTTATTTAAATAACATACATGAGCTATACTTCCGCCTTCCATTTCACAAGCAAGAGCAGAAAACTCTTTTTCAAACCATCTTACTTTTTCAGGGTCAGCTACAAATTGATCGCCTGTAACTATTCTACCAGTAAAGCTTTGGATATCAGCATTTAACTCACATGCTTTTTCAGCAAGTTCTATTAATTTGCAGTTACATTTAAAATCAAAAGTGTTTAATCTAGGAATTTGACCTATTTTATCTCCAAATGCAGATGTATCCATATCATGTTGAACTAAAGAATCAGCAATAACCACATTACCAGGATATATTTCTTTTCCAACACCACCAGCAACACCAACGTTTATTACTGTAGTTACATTATATTCACTTATTAATATTTGAGTGCAAACAGCAGCATTAACCTTACCTATTCCACAAACAACTGCTACTACATCTTTTCCCCATAGTTTTCCAGTGTGAAAAGTCATATTAGCTTTATTTTCTTTTTTTTCAAGTTCCATATCTTTTAGAAGAATTTCTAATTCTTCACTCATTGCTCCTATGATACCTAATTTCATAAAAAATTGACCTCCTTTTAAAATAAAAAATCCCTAAAGCTATTATATAGCAAAAGGGATGTGGATACCAATTTTAAATTTATATAAAAATAAAGTAAATTAAGTTCTATACTTAAGTTTAAGATTAGAAAAACAATTTAAAATCATACTAATTCCTAACAATGTAAAGAGTAAAGATTGAAAAATAATAATACTAAAGCTAGAATTATTTAATCCTATAAATTGAGCACATAAATTATTTATAAAATGCATGAAAATACAAATATATATAGAATGAGTTTTCAAGTAAACATATCCTAATATTAATCCTAATAAAAAAGCATTTATACCTTGAGGAATATTAAAATGAACAATAGCAAAAATTAATGATGATAATATAATTGATATATTTGGCGTATATTTTTTGAAAAAGCCATTTAATATAATACCTCTATACATAAACTCTTCAATAAAAGGAGCAAAAATACAAACTGAAAGAAATAAATATATGTAGTCTGTACTCATTATTCTAAAGCCTTCTTCAATAAATTTAGGTAATGGTATTAGGTTTGTTATATGTGATATTGAGCCTGTATAAAATAGTCTAAAACCTATAACTAAAAGAGTGCAGTAATATAAATCGCTAGAAAAAATATTACTAGAAGGTATTGTTGTATAAGTTGTTTTATTTGAGTTTAAAGAATTATAAAATTTTATTAGGTAATATATTAATATTAAGGATACAATAGCACAAATAAATTTAATAATAAATACAAAGAAATTATGAATTGTATATGATATGGGAGGCATAATTTTAAAGACTATATGAGCAGTTATTTTAGTTAAAAAAGGATAAAGTAAATCGTTAGTTATAATTATCAAAATACTTCCTAGTATGGATATTTTTCCTATAGATAAATTACCATATTCTAATCTTTTAAATATATTAAATTTGTAGAAAAAGTTCATTAATATCCTCCATAAAAATATTTGTTTATTAATATATTTATGGAAATTAAAGAAATTCTATGATAATATACATAAAAAAATTTTTATAAACAAACAGTATGCTAGATTATAAGAGTATATTATATTAAAATAACCTTATATATTTTACATAAAATAAAAAAGTTAAAACGGAAAATATATAATGTTTTAGTATGGGCATTATATAAATAATTTTTAATATATAAAAGGAGTATATATATGTTGAAACATTCATTATCAAGAACAGAACTTCTTATCGGTAAAGAAGCACTTAATAAATTAGAGAAAAGTAAAGTAATGGTTTTTGGAGTAGGTGGAGTAGGTAGCTTTACAGTAGAAGCTTTAACAAGAGCAGGAGTAGGAAACCTTATATTAGTAGATGATGATACTGTATGTATAACTAATTTAAATAGACAAATACATGCTACATACGAAACAATAAATAAAAATAAAGTAGAGGTTATGAAAGAAAGAGTATTATCTATAAATAAGAACTGTAATGTAGAAACAATTCAAATTTTTGTAACTACAGATAATCTAGAAGAATTAATACCAGAAGATGTTGATTATATTGTGGATGCAATAGATACAGTTTCAGCAAAAATTGCATTAGCAGTTTATTGTGAAAAAAATAATATACCTTTAATGAGTTCTATGGGTACAGGAAATAAATTAGATCCAACTCAATTTAAAGTAACAGATATATACAAAACTAAAGTTTGTCCTTTAGCTAAAGTTATGAGATATGAGCTTAAAAAAAGAGGTGTTAAAAAATTAAAGGTGGTTTACTCAGAAGAATTGCCTAAAAAACCAAAGGTTGAAAATATAGTTACTCATAAAACAGAGTCAGAAGAAACTAAAAAATGTTCATCAAAAAGACAGATTCCAGGAAGTATATCTTTTGTGCCTCCAGTTGCTGGTATGATTATAGGTGGAGAAGTAGTTAAAGATTTAATTAAAGAATATATGTAAAATGTGAAATTATTTTACATATAAATTATTAAGCTAAGTATTATACTTAGCTTAATAATTTCAGGCTGTCGACAAAGTCGACAGCCTGATTAAGCCATTTTATATGGCTTAATTTTTTTTTGTAAATGCTTTGAATTATAAATATTTTGATTGTAAAATTAATATGATATAATAATTTTAAAAAGTAAATATAATAGAGGAGGTTTTATGGTGAAGTTAAAAACTAGAGATTATACATTAATTGCATTATTTGCAGCTTTAACAGCTATTGGAGCGTTTATAAATATACCTGTTCCATATGTACCTTTTACATTACAGTATTTCTTTTGTGCATTAGGAGCTATTTTATTAGGTAGTAAAAAAGGAATGTTAGTTCAATTATTATATGTTGGAATTGGACTTATAGGAGTGCCTGTTTTTACAAAAGGGGGAGGACCTCAATATATATTTCAGCCTACTTTTGGATATTTGATAGGTTTTATAATAGGAGCGTATATTATAGGGAAAATATCAGAAAATGTAAAAAAATTAAATACTAAAACTGTTTTAATATCTACTTTAGTAGGGTTAACAATTATATACTTATTTGGTGTAAGTTATTTATATTTTATTCAGAATTTTTATTTAGGAGTACCAATGTCTTTAGCAACTGCTATATATAGTGGGATGATTTTATGTTTAGGTGGAGATATTACTTTATCTATAATAATATCGATAGCTGCTCCACAAATAGTATCTACTTTAAGAAAATCAGGATTGGTAGAATATAGGAATTTTAATAGATAAATTGGAGGAATATTTATGAATTCTTTGCAAGAGTTAAAATTACAAGTAATAAATAAACATAAAATAAACAAAGAAGAGGCGTTAACTTTATATAATGAGCAACTAAAAGAATTATTAAAAGCTGCTGATTATATAAGAAAATATTTTAATGGTTCTAAAATTGAATTATGTTCAATTATAAATGGAAAAAGTGGATGTTGTTCAGAAGATTGTAAATATTGTGCTCAATCAGTTTATTTTAATACAGGAGTAAAAGAGTATAGTCTTCTAAATTATGAAAATATATTAATTTGTGCAAAAGAGAATGAAGAAGAAGAGGTAAATAGATTTTCAATAGTTACTTCAGGTAAAGGATTATATGGAGATGAATTTAATAAAGTTATTAGTTACTATAAAAAATTAAAATCTGAGTGTTCAATAAAACTTTGTGCTTCCCATGGAATAATATCGAAAGAGTATTTAAAAGCTCTAAAAGAAAATGGAGTAGATAGATATCATCATAATATTGAAACATCAAAAAAGTATTATGGAAGCATATGTACTACTCACAGTTATGAAGAAAGAATTCAAACAATAATTAATGCAAAAGAAGTTGGATTAGAAGTTTGTTCAGGAGGAATTATAGGATTAGGTGAAAGTAGAGAAGATAGAATAGATATGGCATTAGAGCTTAGAGAATTAGGTGTTAAATCTATTCCTATAAATATATTTGTACCTATAATAGGTACTCCTTTAGAAAAAACTAAATGTTTAAGTGAAGAGGAAATACTAAAAACTATAGCTATTTTTAGGTTTATTAATCCTAGATCACAAATAAGATTAGCAGCAGGTAGAAACTATTTAATTAATTATGGTGAGTTGGCGTTTAAAGGTGGTGCTAATGCTACAATAACAGGTAATTTACTAACTACTTGTGGAAATAAAATTAAGGATGATAAAAATTTAATAAAATCTATAGGGTTAAAGGTTGATAAAAATGAGTAAAGGTATATTTATAACAGGAACAGATACTGAGGTTGGAAAAACGTATATTACAGCTATGATAATAAAAGAATTGAGGGATAATGGTTTTAATGCTACTTACTTTAAGGGAGTACTTAGTGGAGTAATAGAAGAAAATGGCGAGTTTATTCCAGAAGATGCTAAGTTTGTATGTAATAAATCTAATTTATATGAACCATATAAAAATATAGTATCATATACTTTGAAAACTCCAGTTTCTCCTCATTTAGCATGTAGATTAGAAGATGTTAATATTTCTTTAGATAAAATAAAAGATGATTTTTTAAAATTAAAAAATAAATATGATTATATTGTTGTAGAGGGTAGTGGAGGAATTGTATGTCCTATAAAGATAGAAGAGAATGAGCAGATATTATTAGAAGATATAATAAAGACATTAAAGTTACCTGTGTTAATTATAGCAAGAGCAGGCTTAGGAACAATTAATCATACTTGTTTAACTATAAATTATCTTAAGAGTAAAGGAATAAAAGTTAAAGGAATAATTATTAATAATTATGACAATACAAATTTAGTACATAAGGATAATATAAAAGTTATACAAAAATTAACTAAAGTAAAAATAATATCAAAAATACCTTATATAGATGAAAAAAATATAAATATAGATGGATATATTAACTTTGAAAAAATAATTTCTTTAATGGAAGTTTTATAAGTAAAGTTATGAGATTTTAATTAGAAAATATTAGAATTAATTAGATTTATTAAGAATAATCAAGATATATTCAAATAACTTAAAAACAAACATTAAAAGGGTTAAAATTAAACTATAAAAAGGTTTGAAATACCATATTATTAAGAGTAAAATAACTTATAAGAAAAACGAAAAATTATTTTATGAAAGGGTGTATAAATAATGAGTATTTTTAAAAGAATTTCAAATATGGTTAAATCAAAAACTAATGCAGCTTTAGATAATATGGAGAATCCAATAGAACTTTTAGATCAAAAAATAAGAGATATGGAGAAAGCATTTAGCCAGGCTAAAAGATCTTCAGCACAAATATTTGGTAATTTAAAAGAAACTGAAATTAAAATGATGGAAGCTAAAAATGATGCTGAACAATATGAAGAAAAAGTAAAGTTAGCTATGAGTAAAAATAATGAAGAGTTAGCTAAAAAAGCATTAAAGCTAAAATTAGAGTGTGATAAAAAATATGAAAGTTTAAAAGTATCATATACAGGTCAAAGAGAGAAAGCTGATGTGTTAAAAGCAAGGCTTTTAGAGTTAGAAAAAGAATTAGATAAAACAAGAAATTACAGAGATGAAGCAGCTGCAAGACTTCATAATGCAGAAGCATCAACACAAATAAATGAGGTTATAGCTAATGTTCAATCTAAAAATAACTCTATAAATATTGATGATATAGAAAGAAAAATTTCTAGAAAAGAAAGTTATTCTGAAGGCTTAACAGAGTTAAAGTCAAAATCATTAGATGATGAATTTGCTGAATTAGATAGGTTATCATTAGATGCTGAATTAGAAAAATATAAACAATTATCTAAAAATGAAGATAAAAATTCAATTGATGAAGAATTAGATAAGTTAAAATAAATCTATAAAAGAAAAGACATATTTAAATGTTTTTTCTTTTTTTCATTTACAAATAATTAAAAATATTTGTAAATTTAATAAGGTATAACAGTAAAACTACATTATTTGTATAAAATTTAAAAAATTTTCAAAAAAGTTTGACCTTGATAAATTACAGGAGTATAATCAAAAACATAGATAAGACAATATAAAAAAACAATGAAGAGAATTAGTAGAAATATCAATGCTTAACAGAGAGTAACCGGAAGATGAGAGGTGCAAAGTATATATTTTGAATACATCTCAGAGTTAGAATCTGATTCTTTTAAATAAAAGAGGTAGGATATCATCGGATTGAATCCGTTAAAAACTAAGAGGTCATTTACTTTTATTTAGTAAGCGATAAAATAGGGTGGTACCACGTGAGTATAAACTCTCGTCCTTTGTGAAAGCAAAGGATGAGAGTTTTTTTATTAAATAAAAAGTTAAACAAAAAATAAATTGTAGTTTAAATATAAAGTTGAATTTTAGGAGGATTAAATTATGGAAAATGTATTAGATGTGCTTTTAGAAAGAGGATATATAAAACAATTTACACACGAAGAAGAAACTAGAGAGTTATTAGGAAAAGAGAAAATTACATTTTATATAGGTTTTGATCCAACAGCTGATAGTTTACATGTAGGACACTTTATTGCATTAATGTTTATGGCTCATATGCAAAAAGCTGGACATAGACCAATAGTATTAGTTGGTGGAGGAACTGTAACTATAGGTGATCCAAGTGGAAAAACTGATATGAGAAAAATGTTAACAAGAGATCAAATAAATCATAATGTAGAACGTATTAAAAAACAAATGTCAAGATTTATAGATTTTGAAGAAGGAAAAGCAATACTTGTAGATAATGCAAATTGGTTATTAGGATTAAATTACATTGATTTCTTAAGAGAAATAGGAACACAATTTTCAGTAAATAGAATGTTAGCAGCAGAATGTTTTAAACAAAGGCTTGAAAGAGGATTATCATTTTTTGAATTTAACTATATGTTAATGCAAGCATATGATTTCCTTGTTTTAAATGATAAATACAATTGTAAAATGGAATTAGGTGGAGATGATCAATGGTCAAATATGATAGCTGGTGTTGATTTGGTTAGAAAGAAAAGACAAAAAGATGTATTTGCTATGACATGTTCTTTATTAACTAATAGTGAAGGTCAAAAAATGGGTAAAACAGTAGGCGGAGCATTATGGTTAGACGCAGAAAAGGTATCACCTTTTGAGTTCTATCAATATTGGAGAAATATAGATGATGCAGATGTTGAAAAATGTTTATCACTTTTAACATTTATTCCAATGAATGAAGTTAGAAGATTATCATCATTAGAAGGTTCAGAAATAAATGAAGCAAAAAAAGTATTAGCTTTTGAAGTAACAAAACTTGTACATGGAGAAGAAGAAGCTATTAAAGCTGCAGAGGCATCACAGGCTTTATTTGAGGGTGGAGCAGATATGAGTAATGTTCCAACTATAACAATAGCTAAAGATAAAATAGGAAATCAATTAATAGAAATTTTAACAGATGTGAAAGTATTTCCATCAAAAGGAGAAGCTAAAAGATTGATTGAACAAGGTGGATTATTATTAAATGGAGAGAAAGTTAATGATTTTAAATTTATATTATTACATGAACATATAAATGATGGTTCAATTATGATTAGAAAAGGTAAAAAGAATTTTTATAAAATAGTTATTGAATAATATATAAATAAATTTATAAAATTAAATGAAAAATTTTCATTATAAGATGTAAGAAGTAATATGAAATTAAAAATTATAGCTTTTAAAACTTATAGCATATAAATGAATATTTCTAGTAAGCAAGAAAGATTAGATAAATTTATTTACTTTAATAGTAATTAAAAAAGGAGTATATAAAATTTATTGTTTTGTATACTCCTTTTTTTAATAATATAAACTATTTTTTATGAATTTTAGTACATATCCGTTTAAATGCTTTAATAATAAAAGGTCTTCTTCTAAATAAGATAATAGGAGTAAAAAAACTAATTAGAGTAAGAGAAATTTCAAAAATTAAATAATTTAAGTGCCTATTTTTAGGTATTATATTGCAAGGTATTAAAGCGAAAAACATAGTCAAACATATACCTATTAAAGCAAGTATTGTGGTAAACCATATACCAAATTTACCTCCAGGAATGGAAAAAGCACCTTTTTTATTAGGAAATTTATATTTTAAAACTAAATGTGATATTACAAGTAAAGCATAAATTATGCAATATATTATAGTAGCTAATATAAGAATAGAGAAAAAACCAATATTAACATCTCTTACTATCAAATAAATAAAATCTAATAGAGAGATGCCTATAGATTGAATTAATATTAAAGTTATGGGCAAATTAGTTTTACTTCTTTTTTTAAAAATATAAGGCAAGTCACCATCATCAGCTAATTTCAATAAAATTTTTGATGGGCGTAAAGTCCAAGATCTAAGCTGAATAAATACACTAAAAGCTATTATAAAAGCTAAAATATTAGTAGCAAAGGGAATGTTTAATATATTAAAATATAAAGCAAATATTTGAGTTATACTTGCTAATTGTATATCATTAGCTGGAACAGAATTAGCTTCTGTTAATCCACCTAAAATATTAAAAACTATTAAGAAAAGTATAGAAAAAAAAATTACTTTAGGATATTTTTTATTTGGTTCATCTAAATCAGCTGCATGAGAAGAGGCTATTTCTAAACCAGCAAATGTATAGAGTATAGCAGAAAAATAAGATGCATTACTAAATGATTTTAAGTTAGGCAATAAATTTTTCAATGTTATTGGGCCTAAATTTATGTTTCCAAATTTAATAGCATACCAGATACCAAGAGATATTACTATAATATAAGGTAAATAAATTCCTAAAATTGGGGCTATTGACATAGCTTTTTCATTTACTTTACTTCTAAGATTTATTATTGTTATTATCCATATGGTTATTAAAATAACAGTAAAAATATAAATACGATTTCTTCCTAAGTATGATAAGTTTATGGAATAAGAAATTAAAGTAGCAAATCCAGAACAAATCATTATGAATCCTAAAAATGTTTCAATCCACAAAAGCCAAGCGGTAATAAAAGACCATTTATCACCTAAAGCTAATTTTACCCAAATATGTGGTCCAATATCTTCAGGCCAAGTAGTAGCTAATTCGGCAGAAATTAATGCAATTGGTATAGCAAATAAGATTCCTGATAATATTATAAAAAAGATAGAATGTAAACCAGCTTTAGCTATAGTAGGGATAGTCCTAATACTAACATAGAAAGAAAGATTTAAGGCAATTAATTTAATAATTTGATAACATTTTGAATTTTTTATCACAATTATCACTTCACTTTAAAAAAATTTATATGCCAAAATTGCTCATAAACATAAATTTTATTTTAATTATGTTCATGAGCAATTTTGAAATACATAACATATCTTTTATTTAAAAGATTTTAAATAACGTAAATTTCTATAAATAAACGATTCTTTAATAATTATTTTAAATTACAATGTGAATTTAAAATTTTTTCAAGTTTTTCTTCAATTGCTTTATCAAATTTTTCAGCATATTGATTAAATATTATTTGATTATTTAAAAAAGGAGATAGTACACAAGCTCTTAATAAAGTAACGCTATCTATTTTTTTCCACTGTTCTTTAGGAATACCACATCTTTCAACAAAGTCTAATGGACTATTTGAATAATCAGATACTGCAAATTCTGTATGTGATGTTATAAAATCATTTGCATAAACATTACCTTCTACGAATGATGATTCATCGTATATTAAATGATTTAATTCATTCATTTTAGCTAAATCCTTATTTCCATGTATATTAAATACAAAATCAACCATATTAAAATCAGGTTTTACAAGATCATGAATATCAACTATTGTATCACCTATCTTATATTGTTTTTGTTCTTTTAATTTAACATATAAATTATAAGCTCCTTCTATACTAGCTCCTATTAATTGACCATAACCAGTTATATTAAGAGGCATTGTTTTATGTGCAGCCCAAACTGAAGCAGCTGTAGCGCCAGCTTTTGAACCCTCTAACATAAATGCACCTAAAAGAGCAGGGATTTCCATACTTTTTTCAAATACATATGTAGCAAAATATGAAATAGAGTCTCTCATTCTTTTATCTTTTATAGCAATACCACCAGCGGAATAAGGAACATATCCCATTTTATGAGGATCTATAGTTATACTATCAGCTTCATTTATAGCTTTAAAAGCATTGTATATATCATCTGAAGGCCAGTTAAAATCTGGATTTTTAAATACTTTATGTTGTAAATATTTTGTATGTAATTCTTCTTTAGGAATAAATTTGTACTCTTCATCTAAGAATATAGATCTAGCATATCCACCATAAGCTGAATCTACATGAAAATAAAAGTTAATACCTTTTTCAGCAAAATCTTTTTTTAATTCTACGACTTTATCAACATAATCAATAGCACCTTCTTCAGTTGTACCAACAACAGCTACAACTCCAAGAATTGGTATATTTTTTGAAGATAAATCTTCAATAGTTTTTTTAAGATTTTCTATGCTCATTCTATAATTATCTTGAACATCTATACTAATAATATTTTCAGTTCCGATACCAATAATATCAGCAGCTTTTAACCAAGAATAATGCTTAGTTCTAGGAACTAGCCATTTACCTAATTTACCTATTTTATTTGACATACCTCTAGCAGAATGATTTTTTAACTCATCTAATTTACTTGGGTTTTTTTCCATTAAATTTAATATTTCATTTATTGGCATGTTTAATAATTCCCATTCAGTTTTTCCTTCAACTAATTCAGGACAAACTTCTTTCATAGCAAGAGGTAAAGACTTAAGATTTCTTGCATACCAAAGTCCCTCTATATTAGCAACAGACCCATCACAACAAATATGTCCCCATGATGTATCAGCATCATAACCCATTAGCTTACAAAAATCATGTCCAACTTCTTCTTCCATTTTAGAAGTTGCTGGTGAAGATTCATAAGCTACATTATTTCCATTATATAAAGTAGCTGCAAAATAACCTAATAATGCAGGCATTAATGTTTCAGAATTCATATGACCTAAATATCTAGGTGAATGCCAAGGAATTGAGCCAGCTCTTAATTTTGAAGATAGTTCTTTCATAACATCTTCCATTTTATTTTTAGTAAATTTAAAATCAGTTTTTTCCATATCGCTAGAATTAATTATATCAGCATCTTCTGGATGATAGTTTTTTCTCCATTGAGCATGATCATCAAATAATTGTAGTAGATTTCTTTTAAAAAGATCTGCATTTTCAGATTTTGCTCCTAGAAATAAAGCATTTAAGTTAGTATCAGTATTCATAAAAATTTCTCCTCTCAATTAAGAAATAACTATTTAATTAACTGATTACCTAGGAGAAAATATATTTAATAATATTGATATGCTCTTCTAGATAATCAAGATGTTGTTTATAAAGTTAATTTTTTATTATTTATGTGTATGTGCATGTTTAAAATTTTTTAAATTTGAATTTAAAGAAATATTTATATCAGTTTCTTTTGATTCTTTTACCCATGAAGGTTTTTTAAATTTAAATATTATTAAAGGAGTTATAAAGCATATTAGAGTTCCTAGTATTAAGAATGCTTCATAAGCAACATGTGCTGAAGCTGGAATTGCATCAGAAGGAATAAAGCTAACTCCAATAGTTAATAATACGCCTACGAATGCCAAAAGTGAAACTATCCACATGCCGGTATTTCCTCCTATAACTGTAAAAGATCTTTTTACTTCAGGATGTTTATATTTTAATACTAGACCTGAAGTTATTATAAACAAGTACACTATACAATAAAGGACAGTTGTTAATATAAGAATCATAAAGAACCCAGTATTAATAGCTGGAACTACCACGTAAAGTAAAGCAACTAATGAAATTACTATTGCTTGTATAAAAACAAAAGTAACAGGAACATTATCGGCATTTCTTTTTTGGAAAAACTTTGGTAGATTACCTTCTTCAGCAACTTTTATCATTGCTTTAGATGGTCCTAAAACCCAAGCACTTAATTGTGCTAAAACTCCAATAGCAATCATAGCAGCAACTAAGTTAGTAGCCCATGGTAACCCTATTTGATTAAAATAAAGAGCAAATGGTTGAATAATTGTTGCTAATTGTATTTGATCAGAAGGTATAGCATTTGCTTCGGTTAAACCGGCAACAAGATTGAATACAATCATACAGCCAATTGATATAAATACTGCTATAGGATAATTTTTTTTGGGGTTATCTATTTCATTAGCATGAACGGCTGAAATTTCTAACCCAGCAAAAATAAATATAATTCCAGCGAAAAAAGATAATTTACTAACAGAATGTAAATTTGGTATAGCAGTACTCCAAGTAAGAGGTCCTAAATTAACATTACCATGAGTAAATGTCCACCATAAACCTAAACTAACCAATAATATAAATGGTATATAAATTCCTATTACACTTCCAACTGAACTTAAAAGTTTACCTAGGTTAGATTTTAAGTTTAATAATGTAACTACCCAATAAGTACAAATAATAACTATAGCCACAAATATATTATTTTGTGCTAGGTCAGGTTTGCCAATTACATAAGCTAACATAGTAGCAAATGCTGATGCAACCATTACCATTCCAAAAAACATTTGAACCCACAAAAGCCATGCGGTAACAAATGACCATTTTTCACCTAAAGCTTCTCTTACCCAAACTTGAGATCCACCTTCTTCAGGCCAACCTGTAGCAAGTTCAGCTGCAATTAGTGATAATGGAATAGCAAATAGCACTCCTGCTCCAATCATAAAGAATATTGATTGCCAACCAACACTAGCAACTGTAGGTACATTTCTTATGCTTCCATAAAAGGCAATGCTAATTGCTATTAGTTGGAATAAAGTGATTTTTTTACTTTTATCACCCATAATAATTTCACTTCTTTCTTTATTAAGTTTTTTAGAATTTAATAGTATCCATTAATAAATTAAAATAATATTAAAGTGATTATTAGAGTTAATTTACGCTCATAAACTTACAAAACATTACATAATGTAACAATAACAAAATATCCTATAATGTTTTATAAATTTACTTTTATAAAGATATATATAATTTCGAATAATCATATATATTTTAATTTTAAAAGAAACTAATAAATAAAATTTATTTACTGAAATACTATTCAGAAAATAAATACAAAGACTGCACAGTTATGTTATAGTTCTTTTTTAAAAAAAAGTCAAAACTTAAAAATTAGTGGATAATAATTATTGTTAATAAAAAATGTGTGTTTGAAAAATGTATAGGGTTTATTAATAATAATTTATATAATAAAAAGAAATGAAATAATAAAGATTAGTAAAAATTTAATAATTTTAACAAGATATTAAAGAAGCTTATAAAAATAATTAAGGTATTATAGAAGTGTATAATATAATGTATAAACTTAAATATGGATATAATAAAAAATATAAAAATCATAAGAAAACAATTTTAAAAATTGAATTCTTATGATTTCAAACTATTATTAGTTATTCAACCATCCATTTTTGATTTAAAAAATTATAAAGTGAAGGGTATACATTTAGAATTCCCATTAAGTTCAAATATTCATCTGCTATTTCAATATTTTCTTTTGGTGTTTTTAAAGCTCTTATCATTAAATTTTTAGGAGTTTCTAATGGAGATATGTATTCTACTACAGATACATTATAGCCATAAGATTCTAATAACATACTTCTCATACCATCAGTTAAAACATCGGCAAGTCTAGATCTTAATATTCCATGTTTAATAATTCCTTTTAAAATATCACATTTATATTGACTAAGCATTTCCCTATGACAACAAGGGACTGCAATTATACAATCACTTTTAAGTTTTATTCCTAGTGCTAATGCCATGTCAGTAGCAGTATCACATGCATGAAGTGAAATAACTACATTAATATTTTGCTTAGGTTTATAATTTTTTATATCTATAGCATGAAACTCCATATTTCTATAACCTAAATTTTTAGCCATTTTTTTAGAGCTTTCAATTACTGATTCAGAAATATCTAATCCAATAAAATGGCATTTTCTTTTTTTAACTTCTGTTAAATAATAATTTAATACAAAGGTTAAATAAGATTTTCCACATCCACAATCTAATATATTAATTACTTCATTTTTAGGAAGAGAATTTAATGTTCCTTCTAATAGTTCAACATAATGATCTATTTGATTATATTTTCTTATTTTATCATTTTTAATTTTTCCATCTTTACTCATTATATTTATTTCTTTAAGTAAATTATCAGCTTTACCTACTTTAATATAATAATCTCTATTTAATAAAGTAGATGTTTCTTTAAAATTATGAATTGTTTTTTTTGAATCATTATTAAAAACGATTTTATCTTCCTTAACTTCTTTATTATTCATTTTAACATTTTTATTATCACCTATTATAGTTATATCATTTCCTCTTTCTCTATAAAGAATATTAACTTCATCATATTTTTCACATTCAACACAAATTTTTTCTAAAAGAGTATCAAATGAAAATAAATCTGTTTTACCATTAAAATTATAACTTATTTTTTCATTTTCAAACTTACCAATACCTTTAAATTCTTTTAATCCTGTTTTATATGTAACATAAATTCCTTTAAAAATAGAAGAATCTTCTTGAAATTTGCTTTGAATACCCATTAAAAATAATTTTATTTTCATAATACTTTGCTTATTCATTTAATCACCTTAAAACCTTTCTTATTTATATAATTTATATAAACATATAAATTTTTAAATATCAACACTATGAATTTCATAAAAACACTACTATTTTCATAAAAAACCATTAAATAAATTAAATAAAATTATTACGATTAACAAAATATTAAGACTTAATTTATATTTTATGTTATAATTTCTATGTTTTATTTAAATTTATTTTTTTACTAAGGAGGACAATATGAAAAAGAAGAACAATGTAGTTGCAATAGCATTTCTTTTCTTAATGATGATACTTGCAGCTATGGCAGATGGAGCAAGAGGAGTTTTTATTCCAAGTTTTAAATCAGAGTTTGGAATAGATGATAACACAATAAGCTATATGTTTATTTTTGTAGCAGCATCTTATACAATATTTACTTTTATAGGTGGAAAACTTTGTGATAAAGTTGGACAAAAGAAAGTATTTTTATTAGGGTTAGCTATACAGGTTGGATCATTATTGACTTTAAGTATTTCTAAAGATTATTCTATGTTATTAATAGGAACAACTTTAGCTAGTGGAGCAGGAGCATTAACTTCAATAGCAAGTAATACAATATTACCAGCATTGGTTATTAGCGCACAAACAATAATAATGAATGTATTACATTCTTGTTATGGATTTGGTTCGTTTATTGGACAAGGAGCTTCAGGGGCTTTAGTAGGTAATGGAATAGAGTGGAGATATATATATGCTGGTATAGGAATATTATATTTTATAACTTTAGTAGCATTTTTATTTGTAAAAATACCAAGCACTTCATCAGAAAGTACAGTTGAAAAAGTAAAATTAGCAAGTATATTTAAAAATAAATTAATTTTAGTATATATGATAGCTTTAGGTACTTATGTATTTTCAGAACAAGCAGTTGGAGGTTGGTTAGTTAACTTTATGGTATCAACATATCGTTCTGATGTTCAATTTGCAGGAATGATAGCATCAGCTTTCTTTGCATTTTTAGCAATAGGTAGATTATTTGGTGGATTTGTAGTACAAAAAAGAGGATATTTCAATATTCTTTATAAATCATTACTTATAGGTTTCTCAATAATTTTTGTAGCTTTAATAATTGGTGAAAAAGCATCAATAATTATTCCTTTAGCAGGATTATTTTTCTCAATAACTTTCCCTACAGTAGTACTTACTATGTGTAAAGTTTTTGAAGGGCAGAGTACCTATGTAATAAGTATAGTAATTACAGTTTCAAGCTGTATAAATATGATACTTAATAGAGTTATAGGATTCTTAAGTAGTGTTATAGGATTGGATAAAGCATTTTATATGATACCATTTAGTGCTTTAGTTTCAGGAATTTTAATGATATATTTATATAAAGCTACAAAAGCTAAATTAAATCCAAAGGCTGAATCAGAAATAGAAAACAAATTAAATACTGAAGCAGAATTAATAGGATAAATCTATAATAAAGTGGAGAGATTAATATGGCTTGTAATAAAAATGTATGCATTGAATTAGTAAAAGGCAGTAAAGATGAATATATAATAAAAGATTTATTAGGTATAATGATTGGAAGATTTTTTATATTAGAATTAGATCATAAAAATAAAAAATCAAATATTAGACTTAAATTTTATAAAGAACAAAATTATTCTTTATTAAAAGAAATATTAAAAACTTTATTAAAGGTAATATTTAAAGATAGAGATATATTTAAAGTAAATATATTTGTTAGTGATACTTTAAATATAAATTCATTTTTAGATATAGGTTTTTTATTGGAAGGAATAATTTCAGATAGTATTTATAAAAATAATATTTATAGAAATGAATTGATATTTGGAATTAGTATTAATGATTTTCAAGAAAATATTAAAATTAGTCAATTTGAAATAGTAGGTAAAAGAATAGTTTTAAAAAATTTAACTCCAGAGTATGCTAAAGATATGTTAGATTATTATATAAAAAATGAAAAGCATTTAAGAGAGTTTGAGCCTAGTAGAGATAATAGTTTTTATACCTATGAAGGGCAAAAAAGTTTACTGATTGAAAGTTACAAGCAATTTATTGATGGATCTGCTTTAGATTTAGGAATATTTAAAAACAATAAATTAATAGGTAAAATAAAGGTTTCCAACATAGTTTATGGAAGTTTTAGAAGTGCGTTTATAGGATATTCTATAGATAAAACTTATGAAGGATGTGGATATATGTCAGAATCTGTTAAGTTGTTATGTGATTATGTATTTAAAGAAATGGACTTACATAGATTAGAAGCATCTACATTAATTAATAATTTAAAATCACAAAAGGTTTTAGAAAAGTGTGGATTTAATAAGTTGGGAATAAATAAAGAATACTTATTTATAAATGGTAAATGGAGAGATCATTTAACTTTTTATAAAATAAAATAGTTATAAAATTTTATTAATTTTAAACCTTAAAAGAGCAAGAATCCAAAAAGATTCTTGCTCTTTTAAAAAAATATGAAATAGTTTATATTTTATACACCAATTTACAATAAATTTAACTAGCCAAAGCATGATTATGAAGGTGTTCAATGACATCTTCAAAAGTAGTTATATTTTTATCAAGTTGCATTGTTTTAAGCAACTTGCCATAAATTAATTCTTTAGAAATACAATCCGAAATATAGTATTTTATTTCTTGTAGACTTTGGAATTTTAACTTAGAAAATTTACGATAATCTAACTTATCACCTTTGGTCTTTGGTCTACCACGTTTAGCTGTAGGTTCAGGCTTTAAACCATATATAGCTGTATCCTTACGAACAGTATCAATAATATCTATATTTTTCAACTTTTTAATAGGTTCTATAAAAGGTGTTTTTGTATACCAACTATCACATAAAACTATTACTTGATAATCTTGTAAAATAGGGCTATACCTGTTACCATATCAGCTGCTAATTCCATTTTGCTTTTTAGTGAATCGTAAAGTTTATACTGAACCGGAATTTTTATATAATGTATATTTCCTTTTAAAATTACTGGAATCGCTAAAGCTAAACATACAAAACAATGACCATTCAAATATGAAGTGCTATTTTTAGCTGTATGATCAAATAATTTTCCATAACAATCAAACTTATTACCATACTTTGATTGTAAGGTATCATCTATAATTAAATAAATTGAAATTATCAATACAATAAAGTTTTCAAATCCTCTTTTATAAAAAATATTTTTATACTCAACTAAATAATTCTCTAATGTTTGAATTATAGATTTTTAGTCAATACTATTCATAGAATCAAATTCCTCCTGTGTTTTATTAGTATTGGTTGTATTAATAGTTTGCACAGTTTTTAGGAATTTGGTTCATTTTTTATTCTTTAGGAAATTATAATTTTGAGAATCTGTGGATAGCTTTAATTAAAGTGCCGAAGGCGGTCTGCGAAGCAGATTTGTTCTAAAATTAATTTTTAATTACTTGTAAAATGGTGTATATGTACTAATTATTTATAGTAATTTCTTTAGAATTAAAGGGTTTTCTAAGTATACTAATCCTGGTGTATCTAACTAAGTAATTAAAAGATTAAAGTAGGTATAGAAATATGTAATTGATTAATTAAATAAAAAACAGCAAAAAAATTAAATTGTATTAAAAAAATATATGATAAGATATAACTCGTCAGCAAGGCAACGTTAAAAATGAATGAAATGTTGAAAAATATATTTTAAAAAAGTTGTTGACAAAAAAAACTTTTAATGATAAACTAAGAAAGTCGCTTGAGAGTGACAAACAAAATAAAGAAATGATCTTTGAAAATTAAACAGATAAATTTAAGTAAACCAGCAATTCTTTTATAAGTAATATGAGTAAATGATTAAACTTTTAATTTGAGAGTTTGATCCTGGCTCAGGATGAACGCTGGCGGCGTG
>NZ_WHJC01000025.1 GCF_009295725.1 Clostridium tarantellae | reverse complement strand
TAGTAAGGGGTAAAAATATGAGCAATTCAAACAAACTAATGAAAAAATTATTTTTATTTATTTTAAATGTTGTATTAATATTAGTTAATGCATTAGCCTTATATGGATATTTAGAAGCTGTTTTTAAAAAAAATTTTGAAATGGTAATGCTATCATTAGCTATATTGCCTATAGGATTAATAATAGGTGTAATTTTTTATTTTTTAAAACATTATCTTAATATTAGTAGATTAAACAGAAAATTACCTATATTAACCATAGGAGTATATATAATAACTACATTTATAGATGAAGCAATTATAAGATTTATGAGAGTTACAGGTATTATTTCTAATATAGGAGCAATTAGTATTCCCACATATCCTGGAATGATAACAATAATGATTTTAGGAATAATTTTATTATTAATTACAGTTATATGTACATTTAAAAGCTTAGTAAAAATTTGAAAAATGTATAAAAGGCATAGTAATTTAAAGTAGTAGTCTTATAGAGTATATTTTAAATTATTATGATTTTTTGCTGTTTCATAAATTATTTATTAAAAAAATTTGTTGTTTTTTAGTTTTTGTAAAAGAAAAATTATATTAATTTGAGAATTTTATGTCCAAAGTAAGAATTTAGTCATATATATAAATAGTAATGTTAATTTTTTTTAGTTAACAAAATATCCTTAATTTTAATAATAAAAATAGAAAGGATGATTTATATGTTTTTATCTAAAGGAAGTTTGGTTAGTGGAGATGCAGGTCATAATTGTAGTCCTGATAGAGGAGCTAGTAAATATAAAGTAGAAGATACCCTTACTAAAGAAGTATGGACAGTTGTGCAACAGGGTTTGGGGAAATTAGGATATTCAATTAAAGATTGTACTCCTTGGAATAAAAATTTTGGATCAGTAATGGAATCTTTAAGATATAGAGTTAATGTAGCCAATAGAAGTGGTTCAAAACTTCATTTATGTATACACTTTAATGCTGGTGGCGGTCATGGTGTTGAATGTTGGATAAGTGGAAGAGGCGGAAACGCAGAACAATATGCTAAGCAGATTTGTAATAAAATTTCTAATCTAGGATATAGAAATCGTGGAGTAAAAGTAGGAAATCTATATATTCCTAGGACAACTAGTATGCCATGTGTTTTAATTGAATGTGCTTTTGTAGATTCAAAAGAAGATATGGATAGATATAATGCCTCAGCTATTGGAAATGCTATAGTTGAAGCTATAACTGGAGTAAATAGTGGTGTAGATAATGTGGCAGCACCTATAAATAGCAATCCCATAACTCCAGGAGTGGATAAAGTACCAGAAACTAAAAATGAAGCTATTGGATATTTATCAAAGTTTTCCTATGATAATAATACTAAAATATCTGGAGATTTTATGTATGTAAGAGATGCAAATGGCAATATAATTTCAGATAGATTAGTATTTGATGGAGATAATATTACTGTTTTATATGTTAATTATAGTAAGCAACTTGCTTTAGTACAATATCCAACTCCAAATGGTGTTAGACAGGGATATGTTACAAATGCTACTAATATAATGAAATATTATTTTGAAGATCAATATAAAAATGGTTCAACTTCAGAAGATATTTTTGATGAGCAAGGAAATAAAATTGGACTTTTATATCCATGGGAAAAAGCTACACCTTTATATAGAAAAAATGGAATGTTGCATGTAGTTTATGATACTAAAAAGGGAAGAAATACAAAGTCAGGTTATGTTAAATATAATGGTGGATTTACTAAGTTTTAAATAGATAAGATTATAGATTTAAATTTTGGGAAGGTATAGCATAATTGCTATACCTTTTCTAACATTAGTTTTTTCATAGATGGAACATCAGCGGGAGCCCACATTAAGGAAGAAAGATTTTCTCTTTTAAGCCATAATAATTTAGAGTGTTCACTAGCTTTAGGAACATTTTTTGAAATTTTACACTTAACTGTAGTTAAATTTACTATAATCTTTTCATACTCATAAATAGTATTGTTAAATTCTTTTATAAACTTAACAATACAATCTAATTCTTCTTTTATTTCTCTTTCAATAGCTTCTTTTAAATTTTCTCCTATTTCTATTTTTCCACCAGGAAATTCCCACATATTTGGAAGAATCATAGAAGGAGAGCGTAACGCACAAAGAATTTCATTATTTTCATTTTCTATAATTGCAGCAACTACATCTACTGTTTTTTTCATATTAAAACACCTCCAAGTAATTTTATCATAGTAAAGATTTTCAACACAATAAAATAAAAAAGATTAATTAAATAAAAATACATTTATTTAAGATTTAATCTTAAATTTTGAAATAATATAACATATAAGTTAAATTTTTTATATATCATTATAAAAGAACAGTTTAAATAGAGATAATATTATATAAGATTAAGGAGTGAAAAATGTGGGGTTAATTAATATAGAAAAAATAATCCCTAACTACATAGGAAGTGAAGATGAGAAAATACCTAAATATTTTGCTCAATTCAATTTAGATAGAAATATGCTACTTCCATGTAGATATATGGATTATAATAGAATTGAAACATCAAAGGCTGATTTAAAAATTAATTCAGTAAAATTAGTTGAAACCATAGATGGACGTTCTATTGAAGGACAAAATTTAACTGGTAAAAAATTAGTGATATTAGGTAATATAAATACAAAATTTTATTTTAATTGTCTTAAACCTAATGAGTGCTCTTGTGGATCAAGAAAAATATGTACTTTAGGAGATTGTATACCCTTTAGTAAATTTATTGTAGTACCTAATTCTTTAAATGAAAATTCTCCTATTAATTTACAATATCTTATAGAGAATATGAGTACTATGAAAATTTATAAAAATAAAATTTTTGTAAGTCTAACCATATTAATACAATATGTGGATAAGTATTAATATAAGACTTTTGGAGATGGTATACTATTATGAAAATTGTAAACAAATGTAGAATTGATTTTCAATATAAATTTGGATCTCACAATGTAATTAATACAATTTATAGTAATGAAGTTGTTACTAATATAGTATGTAATTTATTAAAGATTAATAAAAGTGTGGATAAGAAAGTTGCTAATGTTTTTGAAGTTTTAAATTATAGAATTACTATAATTAATATAAGTAATTTAACTGTAAATAATATATTTTTTAAAGAAAATTTAAGTATAGGTGTTAGATTTATTTATAATTCTGTATATATAGATAACATACAAATGATGGATGTTAATCCTAATGAAGGATTTAAAATAGGAACCATTCAACCTAAAAAGAGTATAACTATAATCTTTAAAGTGGTAACCATTCCTAAGGGGAAAGTCATGGATATTATAACGGATTCAAATGTAATATATGATTATATTTACAATTTAGATAAAAACCCGTTCAGACTTCCTATAAATAAAAATAGTTATACAAAAGTTACAAATAATTTATTTAAACAATTAAATATTAACTATACTTTTAAAATGAATTGTAATAATTATCATATAAAGCGAATTAAAGATGTTTTAACTAAAGTGAATATAATTGGAACTAAAATAGTAGGAACACCTGTTAGAAGTACAAAAGATTACATATATAAAAATATGTATAATATTATAATATTAGGAAGTGTAGAGTATACAATTATATATGATTATTTTAATATTAATAATAAAAATAAAATTAAAGAAGGCAAAAGTATTTCTACTGAAGGATTTTCAAGTTTTTTATTAGCTCCTTATGGAATAAAATATTATAAAATTCAAAAGGTGAATTCTAATATAGAAGCTGTTTCTTATAATTTATTAAATACTAAATCTATATTTATAGATGTAACATTATTACTAAGTTTATGAAGGCTATAATATTTTTTTATATTATAGTCTTTTTATTATGCATTAATTACAAATAATAACTTAATAATAAAAGTTTGTTTTGAATTTAGTGTTTAAATATAAAACTATTAAAAAATATTTAAGTTCAGTAAGTCTTTATCTTTAATTTTAAATTAATTGTAGCAAGAAAATTTTAACAACATAAAATGATAAATATATGAAAATATTAAATAGGAGGAAAAATATGGCTATAATTAATAGATTTTCAACTATTGATAAAGCTATTCTTACAGCAACTGGAAATAGTTTAGTTGTTTGTGGAAGTACTTCTAGTACAGGAAGCAACACATCAGATATGATTACTCCTTCTGGTGGAACAACTAGAGATTGGACTTTAGCTGGAAGTTCAGCAGATATTAATATATTAGCAAATAGTACTATTTTATATGCAGAATTAATATGGTACTCAACAGTTAAAAATAATGATTCTTTAGCAACAGATGTTAGAAGTATAGAAGATGATCCAATAACCTTTGTTACACCAACAACAACAATTCAAATTACTCCAGAAAATAAAATCACATTAACAGCCCAATCAGGAAATATAGATAGGTTTAGATCTACTGATGTTACAAATATAATTAAAAATTCATTAGGTGGAACTTACACAGTTTCTAATATACCAACTAGTATTCCACCAACAGGACTCAGTAATACAAGAGCAGGATGGACATTAGTTGTAGTTTATAGAAATAGCATATTTCCGCCACAACGAATTGAATTTTCTTCAGGTATTGTAAGTGCAATGGAAAATAGCACTGTTCAAAAATCTGTAATGGGATTTACTACTCCACTGCAACAAACAAATTTAAAGGGAAGTTTATTTATTGCATGTGCAAATGGAGAGCCATTGATAGGAACAAAAACTGTGGAAGTAGGACCATCCTTTGCAAGTTTATCTCTTATGGGAAACAATGTAAGTTCACCTAATAGTAATCCAGGTACTGCTCCAAACAATCCTAATAATTCATTTTTTGCAGGAATAATAAATATATGTGATCCTTTAGATAGTAATTTAGGGTTAATAAATATAACAGGAACTAATGGTACTTTAAACCATGATGCTTTTGTTCCTACACAAGTTTTAGGAGGAAGAAATAAATGGGATTTAACTAATATTGATATTACAAATACTCTTTTAACTAGTCAAAATCAATCTAATATTCAAATAAATGAAAGTGGAATTCAAGATGGCATTGAAATATTAGCATTTGGAACACAAATTAGAGCACAAGCTCCTAACTTATCAGCTACACTTTCAACTTATGATTCGGATGGAAGTGGTGAGTATAATGTAGAACAGGGAGAAGTTATAACTTATTCAGTTCAAATAAATAATAGTGGAGATGCTGAAGCTAACAATATAATAGTATCTACTACATTAAACTCAGGGTGTGAATTTATTCCTGAATCCGTAAAAATAAATGGTATAAGTAAATTAGGAGAAGACATAAACACTGGGATTAATATAGGTTCTGTAGCTAGTTATGGAACTAAAAATTTAGTGTTTGATGTTATAGTAAAAGCTATTCCTAGCAATGGTATTATAAATGCTTTTGCAAATTATAGCTATGAATTTATTTCAGGTTCAGGTTCACCTACTTATACAAATTCAGAACAAACAAATTCTATTACAGTAACAGCTAAAGCAGCTAGGTTAAATGTAGTTTCATCTGTTTCTAAAGCTATGGCATCTTTAGGGGAAACGCTACAATATACAATTAATATAACTAATAATGGAAATGCTATAGCTGAAAATATAACTTTCCAAAATATTATTAGTTCTTATTGTTCTTTTAATTCAGGTAGTGTAGAGATAAATGGACAGGCTAACGCAAGTTTAAATCCAAATACAGGTTTTACTTTACCAGATATAGCCGCAAATAACAGTGAAGAGATTGTTTTTTTTACAACAATAAATTCCTTACCGCCATCTACAATAATAGATAATAATGCTTTAGTTAAATTTGAATATAATGTAAATGCATATACTATTCCAACTGTTCAAACAGTAACAAGCAATAATTCATCAACTCAAATCCAATATTTTGATATTGTTGCTTTTAGAAGTAATAATAATAATTATCCAAATGTAAATGATGTGGTAACCTATACCTTAACTTTAACTAATGTGGGAAATATAGTAGCTACTAATGTACAGGTTCAAGAACCTGCTGTTACTGGAACATCTTTTATTACTGGAAGTGTTAAGATTAATGGTGTAACTGACAATTCATTAAATCCTTTTACAGGATTTAATATAGGAACAATACCAGCTAATAATACTGTGACTATAGCATATTCAATTACTGTAGACCAAATACAGCCAACAGGAATAATTGAAAATATAGTTCAAGTACCATTTAAATATCAAATATCTCAAAATGATCCAGAAGTTTCTTCGCAAGAAGATTCAAATTTAGTTACAACTAGATCAAACTTTGTAGATATTTCTATAGTTGAAACTGTAGATAAAGCTTATGCTGAAGTGAATAACATTTTATATTATTCTATAGATATTTCAAACTCAGGTAATATAGAGGCTATTAATACTATATTTTCATCTAATATCCAGTCAGGATCAACATTTGAACCTGGTAGTTTGTCAATTAATGGTATGACTAATTCTCAGTATGATGTTACCACAGGATTTAGTATAGGAATAATTGAACCGGGAAATACTATTAATATTAGATTTAGAGCATTAGTTACTACAATTCCTTCCCCTAATATTATTTCTAATAATGCACAATTAATTTACTCTTATTTACCAGATCCAAATGGAAGTACTATGACTAATACAATGAATGGAAATACAGTACAAACTACAATAAATAAAGAACAATTGTCTATTGTTAAAACAGTAAATAAAAATTATGCTCAAGTTGGTGAAACTTTAATCTATACAATTACAATGACTAATATAGGAACAGTAACTTTAAAGAATGTTAATTTTGGAGATAATATTACTGCTTATTTACAGTTTGTTAGTGGAAGTGTATATGTAGATGGAACTAATAATACAAGCTATAATCCTAATAATGGATTTTTATTGGGAGACCTTGATCCAAATGAAGTATTTACAGTAACTTTTACTACAAATGTAGCAAGTGTACCTCCTATAGGTTCTGTAGTTAATGTAGCAAGTGTTAATTATAAATATCAAATTTCACCTACTTCACCAACAATAACCAAAAGTTTATATTCAAATAGTGTTGAAACACAAGTGTTGTTAGGTAATTTATCTATTACTAAATATGCTAGTAAAAATTATGCAACTATTGGGGATACAATAGTGTATTCCTTTAATATAGTTAATACAGGAAATGCAACTATAAAAGATGTGAATTTTTCAGATTTTATACCAATTCAAACATCATTTGTTGCTGGAAGTGTAAATATTAATGGAATAGCTAAACCTACTTTTGATCCTACAGTAGGTATTAATTTAGGTACTTTAGTTGTAGGTCAAGTAGTTGGATTAAATTTTGATGTAAATGTAACTAGCTTACCTAATCCAAATGTTATAACTAACAATGCAACCACATCTTTTAATTATTCCATAGATCCAGCTAAAGCATTAGTATCTAAAACTGCCACAAGTAATAGTGTAAATACTACTATTAATGTAGCAACAGCAAAATTAACATTAAAAGTTAACAAAGCTTATGCACGTGTTTCGGATGCTTTAAGTTATACTTTTGAGGCTGAAAATACAGGAACAGTTATTTTATCAAATTTAATTGTAAGTAGTAGTCTTCCAGAAGGAACAACCTTCACTCCAGGTTCTGTAAAAGTAGATGGGTTAGAGAGAGCAAGTGCAGTAAGTTCAGGGTTTGCTTTAAATAATATTACTCCAGGAGGAAAAAGTAAAGCAGATTTAGGAGCAGGAGTTAATAATGCTGCAATACCAGCCTTAAAAAATTTATTAGATACTTTACGTGGTAATAGTGGTAATAATGGTAATAATGGTAATGCATATGGACTTGAAAATAATATAACCGAAAGTAGTATAGACGTAAGTAGTTTGTTTTTTCCTATGAGTGATTCTTCCTCTACTTCATCTAATGTAGTAACAGCTCAAGGTAGTGTATCCTATGATTATAATATAGATCCTAATGGAAGCACTTTATCAGGAGCTACAGAAAGTAATGAAGTAAGCACCATTGTAAATGAAAGTATTGTAACCCATGTAAAAAGTGTAGATAAAGCTTATGCAACAGTAGGAGATACATTAACTTATACTTGTGTAATAAGCAATCTTGGTAATATAGATATAAGTAATACTAATTTTCAAGATATAATTTCAACTTATACATCTTTTGTTTCAGGATCAGTTCAAATAAATAATCAAGTACAATCAAGTTATGATCCAAGTATAGGATTTCCTTTAGGAACTATATTATTTAATGATTCAACTACAGTTGCTTTCCAAGTGACAGTTACAACGATTCCTTCAAATGGATTTATTACTAATATAGCTAATGCAAGTTTTGATTATTATATAGATCCAACTGGTCCAGTAACTTCAGAAAATATAGATAGTAATACAGTTACCACTTATATTAAAGCAGGAGATTTAACTATTACTAAAAGTGCCAATAGAAATTATGCAAAACTAAATGATGTAATAAGCTATAATTTCGTTATTTCTAATATAGGGAATGTAGATTTAGAAAATTTAACATTTCAGGATTCTATACAAATAGGAAGTGTTTTTAACGCTAATTCTGTAACTATAAATGGAGCTGTACAATCAGCATTTAATCCTAATACAGGATTCAATATAGGAGTTCTTAATATAGGTTCATCCATAACAATTGATTTTGATGTAACAGCTAATACTATACCAACTTTAGGTAAACTTTATAATACAGCAACTATTGCATATTCTTATTATATTGATCCTAATACTATTCCAGTAACTACAAATAAAGAATCTAATCAAACAGTAGTTAATGTAAGACAAGCGGTTATTTCTACTAGTAAGGAAGTAGATAAGAGTACAGCCTATGTAGGAGAAACATTAAATTATACAATTAATTTAATTAATGATGGTAATGTGCCTGTAGAAAATGTATTTTTCTCAGATAATATAACTAATCCTTTAAGTTTTATAGCTAATTCTATAAAAGTAAATAATTCTACTGTTCCTTATGCAGATCCAAATGAGGGATTTAATATATCAGATATACCTGCAAATTCTACATCTACTATTACTTTATTAGCAAAAGTAAATAGTAGACCATCTGATGGAGCTGTTGTTATTCCATATAATACAGCAGAATTTGGTGAATATACTATAGGAGTAGAATATGTAGGTGGAGATAATTTTAATACTAGACCTTTAAAATTAGATATTAATAGCATTAATACAGGAACAATATATAATTTACCAGCAACTAATACCAATTCCAGCACAGTTACTATACCAATTAACTTAAATTCAGGAAATAATGTTATTACTTTCAAGGGAGATGGAGTAAGTTATGGTCCTGATTTAGGAAAATGTTATTTTATTTTAAAAACACCAAGTGTATTAGGACAATTATCAGGGAATACATTTAGATTTTTAGGTTTGGGTAGTTATTTAATAGCCACTATAGGCTTTAATACAACAACTAATAAATTAGTTGTTACTTCTACAGGAACAACTTCTCATGTTTACTTTGGAAATAATGTGTATTTTAGTGCTTCAGTATATGATTATAAAGGAAATTTAAAAGTAACATCTTCAGTAATAGGAAATAATAATGCAAATACTTTTGCAGCAACATTAAATGGAGTTAATTTTGTATATGGTGATTATTTAAAAATAACTCATGAAGAATCATCATCAAGGGCAAATTTACAAGGTACAGTGATAAATGCTCCATTTAGTTTTTCAGGTGGTTTTGGAAATGTAAATTTAAATAATGCATATTTTTATTTAACTAATGGAGGAATAGAATATAGCACATCAAAAATATTACCGTTAAATAAAAATATAGCTATAGGAACTTTAGAAGGAAGTGCACAATTAGATACTTCCACAGGGTATGTAACTTTTATAGGAGGAGCTACAGAGGGGACTTCATCATTAACTACTAACATTACAGAATCAGGATTATATTATTTAGTTATTCAATATTTATCATTAAATTCTAGCAAAAATATTATGATAGATATAAATTATGTGAGTACAGGTACTGTTTATAATTTACCTAAAACAAATTCTTGGATTACAACAGATATTAAAAAATATACAATACCAGTTAATTTAAATTCAGGAAATAATAGCATAACCTTTAAAGGTTATAATACAAGTTATGCACCAGATTTAGGAGAATGTTATTTTGTTTTAAATACCCCTAATACTTTGGGGGCATTATCAGAAAACTTATTTAGTTTCCTAGGGTATAATAATAATTTAATAGCTACTTTAGGATTTGATACTAATGTAAGTACCACAACTATACCTGATGTAACAGTTAATGCTGTTGATGGAACTATTTCCAGTGATGCAACAACAGCTTTAAATGGAACCTTTGTAGGAGCTATAGGTGATACAGGAGGATATGTAATAGTACCAATTACAGTGCCGGTTGATGGATATTATAACTTAGCAGTTCAGTATATAAGTGGTGATAATAATCGTCCATTAAAGATAGATGTTAATGGAGTAAGTACAGGAACTACTTATACAGTAACAAAAACAGCAGATTGGAATTTAGCTGATGCAAAATTATTAAATATTACTGTTAATTTAAATGCTGGATTAAACAATATCAAATTATATAATGATCTTGCTGTATTAGGACCATGGATAGGAAGTTTAACAATAAAACTTTTAACAATTGATTCAGTAGCAATAAGTACAAAGAAATTAAAAGTTACCTCCACGGGAAATCAAGCTAATAGTTTTTATCCAGGTAGTGTTTATTTTACTGTATCATTATATGACTATAAAAATAATTTAAAAGTTACATCCACTGTAGCACCATCTAGTAATGCAAATGCCTTTGCAACTACATTAAATGGAGTAAGTTTTGATTATGGAGATTATTTAAAAATTGTTCACGTAGAATCTTCAGGTAGAGCTAAACTGCAAGGAAATGTAATAGACGCTCCTTTTAGCTTATCAACTAATTTTAGTACCTTAAATTTATCCACATCATATTTTTATTTAACTAATAATGGCATACAATATAGTACAACTACTATTTTACCTGAAAATCAAGAGGTTATTAATGGAGATTTAAGCGGAGAAGTAAAGTTAGATACTGTTACAAGGTTTGCAACCCTTATTGGAGGACCAAGTGATGGAAGTTCTACTATAAATATAAATGTTACAGATATAGGATCATATAATTTAATATTTGATTATGTATCATTAGATTATGATAGAAAGTTAAATATAGATATAAATGATGTAAATACAGGTACAGTATACAATTTACCTAGGACTAATGATTGGGATGTAACTAGTGCAACCGTATTTACTTTGCCAGGAACTTATTCCTTTGATGAAGGGAATAATACACTTAAATTTCATGGAGATGGAATAAATTATTCTCCAGATTTAAGTTTAGCATATATAACACAAAATCCATTTAATTCAACTATAAATGTAACTATGGGAACTTATGAAAATGGGGCAAGTACTAATTCAGGATATGCATCCTATATTGGAGGTCCAAGTAATGGTTCTGTTACTATTACAATAGATGTGCCTAAAACAGATATATATTATATGACTATAAATTATAGAAATGGTTCTAGACCTTTTAAATTAGATGTTAATGGAGTTGATACAGGAGAAGTTTATACAGTACCATCCACTAATATTTCAACATTTAGTTTAACCTTACCTTTAGATAAAGGAGTTAATACAATTAAATTTTATGGAGATGGAACATCAGCTTATGCACCAGATGTAAGTGCAGCTATATTTACTTCTGCTTTAAATCCTTTTAAATTGACAACTGGAACTCTTGCTGATGGAGCTATTATAGGTCCATCAGGATTAGCAGATTATATTGGTGGTTCAAGTGGTGGGTCTGTAACTATGACAATAAATGTGGACAGCACAGGATTATATAATGCAGTTATAAAATATTTAACTGGACCAACAGATAGAAAGTTCCAAGTTGATATTAACGGAGTGAATACAGGAACAATTTATACTGCACCACACACAGCAAGCTGGTCAATTAGTGATGTAAAAACAATTACTTTATGGGTGAATCTTAATGCTGGAAATAATACTGTTAAGATTTATGGTGATGGAACTTCAGCAATAGCCCCAGTTATGGATACTATATATTTTACTAAAACTAATGTAGTAAATTTATTATATGGTAATGGCACTTCATATACAACAGATATAAATACTACTACCTTTAGTTCCGTTACAAATCCGTTTAACTTAGCTACAGGAACTCTTGCTAATGGAGCGGTTATAAGTCCTTCAACAGGATTTGCAGATTATATTGGGGGAACAAGTGATGGTTCAGTAACTCTAACAATAAATGTGGACAGTACAGGTATATATAATGCAGCAATAAAATATTTAACAGGATCTACTGCAGATAGAAATTTTAAAATTAATATTAATGGAGTAGATACAGGAACTATTTATACTGCGCCTAAGACCACAAGTTGGTTAATTAGTGATGCTAAAACAATTACTATAGCAATTAATCTTAATGAAGGAAGTAATACTGTTAAAATTCATGGAGATGGAACTTCAGCAATAGCTCCTGTTATGAATACTATATATGTATATAAAGAGGGAGTAGAAAACTCATCTATTATAGTTAGTTCAAATGCAAATCCTTTTAATTTAGCTGCAGGAACTTTTGATAATGGAGCTAATATAAACAGCACAACAAAGTTTGTAGTTAATATGGGTGGAACCAATAATGGCTCTGCAACTATGGTGATAAATGTAAGTGAAACTGGGTTATACAGTGCAGAAATAGAATATTTAGCAGCTAATTATGATATGCCATTTAAAATTGATATTAATGGAGTTGATACAGGAACTGTTTATAGTGGAGTTAAAACAGCAAGTTGGAATGTTAGTGATGCAAAAATAACTACAGTGCCACTAAGCCTTAATGAAGGAATTAATACAATTAAATTTTATGGTAATGGTTCATCCATTTATGCCCCAGCTATGAGAAATATATATTTCTCTAAAATCTTAGCTGCAAGATTAATAACAGCAGCTTTAGAAGGTATGTCCACGGTGAATAGAAATACTAAATTTATTACCTATCTTGGAGGATCTACTAATAATATAGTTAAAAACGTAGCAGATATAGATTATGATTTTGTAGTAGGTACTGAAACTATATCTGTTGTTAATTTTCAAACTAATGAAACTGAAACTATTATTCAAGCAGCAGAATTAAATATATTAAAAGTTGTAGATAAAGTGTATGCTAAAGTTGGAGATACTATAATATATACCATATATGTAACAAATTCTGGTACGGTAAATACTACTAGTCAGGTGTTTACAGATGTTATACCTGTAGGAGGAACGTTTGTAAGTGGAAGTGTTGTATTAAATGGAACAAGTGATATAAATTTAAATCCAAATTCAGGATTTAGTATTCCAGATTTAATTCCTAATCAGACTAATAAAATTGTTTTTAGTGTGAGTATTGATTCATTACCACCTACAGCTACTATAAAGAATGTAGCTAATGTTAATTTTAGTTATCAGTTAAGTAGTGGGGGAGTAATAGAAAGTGAAATCACCTATTCAAATAGTTCTTTAACTTATATTAAATATCCAATTTTAAATATAAACAAAACTGTAGATAAAGAGTATGCAACTATTGGAGACAATATTAAATATAGCTTTACTATTGATAATCCAGGCAATACAAATTGTGAAAATGTATTTTTCCAAGATATTATTCAATCTGAAGCAACATTTAATGCAGGTTCAGTTTTGATTAATAGTAGCACTCAACCTTCTTCATTAGATGTAAATACTGGATTTGATTTAGGGACTATAATTCCTTATATAAATAGTAATACAATAACAACTATTGATTTTTTAGTAACAGTAGACACTTTACCAACTAATTATTTTATTAACAATGAATCTAGTTTATCTTATAAATATTATGTGGATCCATCTTTACAAAATTTTTCTACGCAAATTAAAAGTAATACAGTTTCCACACAAATAAATATTGGTAGTTTAACAGCTACAAAGTCTGTTGATAAAGCAGTAGTTAATGTAGGTAGTGATTTATTGTATACTATAAATATAGTAAATACAGGTAATATTGAAGTTTCAAATATAAATTTTAGAGATGTATTACCAACAGGAGCAAATTTTGTTTCAGGTTCTGTAACTATTAATGGTGTAGCACAAGCAACCTATAATCCATATGATAGTTTTAGTTTATCTAATTTAGCTTCAGGTGCTTCTGTACAAGTATCATTTAATGCTACAGTTAGTACAATACCAGCACCATATTTAATTAATAATAAGGCTGATATAACTTATTCCTATAAAATAGATCCAAGTGGTTCTAGTAGTGTAAGTCAAATTACAACAAATACAGTTACTACAACAGTAAATGTTCCTGATATAACAGTTATTAAATTTACTGATAAAACTATAGCTCTTCCAGGAGAATTAATAACTTATACAGTTATTTTAAGTAATTTAGGAAATATGGACTTAACTAATGTTTTAATTGCTGAAAATTTAACTGGTGATGTAACTTTTGTAACTGGTTCTGTTGTTATAGATGGTACTTCATATCCATCCTATGATCCTATAGCAGGATTTAGCATAGGTACATTAGCACCATTATCTAGTATTACTGTAGAATTTACTGTGAAAGTTAGTGATACACCTACAAATAATACAGTATCTAATTTTGCTAATGGAACGTACACTTATCAAATTGGAGATACTACAGCAACAATTACAGATACAAAAACATCTAATACAGTTACAACAGTAGTAATGGCTGGTAAAATGACTTCAAATAAAACTGTTAATTTAGAATATGCAACTATTGATGATGAATTAAATTATTCAATTACAGTTAATAATATTGGGGAAGCAATTAATAGTAATTTATATTTTAAAGATTATATATCAAGTGGAGCTTCCTTTGTTACAGGTAGTGTAACTATTGATGGAGTTTCAAAACCAACATTAAATCCTATAGATGGTTTTTCATTAAATAATCTTTTAGCTGGTGTTACAACCAATATTAATTTTAAAGCTAGTGTAATATCTATTCCAAATACTTCACAAATAACAAACTATGCTATTATAACTGGAGTGTATAGTGAAACTATAGGTTCTTATACTTTACCTATAGAAACGACTACTAATACTGTAATAACTGAAATAAATGTAGGAACATTATCAAATATTAAATCTGTGACTAAAGAGTATATTAAAGTAGGAGACACTATGACGTATACTTCGGTTATTACTAATATTGGTAATGCTGAAGCCATTAATATTCAATTTTCTGATGTATTACAGTCAGAATTATTATATTTACCAGGAACTGTTAGAATTAATGGAGTAGTGGTACCAACTGCTAATCCTTCAACTATTCTTTTAGGTAATTTATTACCTAATGAATCGTCAACTGTTGCTTTTGATGTCCAAGTTACCACATTACCATCACCACCACAAGTGAAAAATACTTCACAAGTTCAATTTAATTATAATATTAATCCTAATGCATTAAATGTTTCTAGTACAATATTAAGTAATGTAGTAAATACTAATGTGGTTTTAGGACAATTAAGTATAACTAATTCAGTTGATAAAACTATAGCAACCATAGGTGATACTGTAACATTTACAGTTATATTAATAAATACAGGTAATGTTGCTTTAAACAATATAGTATTACAAGATGCTCCAACTACTGGAGTAACTGTTAATGCTGGTTCAGTATATGTAAATGGAGTAAATGAAACTAGTTTTAATCCTATAACAGGTTTTAGTTTAGATAATATTGATGTAGGTAATTCTGTAACTGTAAACTTTAGTGCAACTGTTACTACAATTCCAGCTACTAACTCAGTAACAAGTCAAGCATTTGCAAATCTAACTTATGTTTTAGACCCAGCACAAGCACCAATAGCAGAAACTGTATCATCTAATATAACAACAACTAATATTGCAGTAGGTAGTTTAAATGTAACCAAAGCTGTAGATAAACAATTTGCAACTATTGGAGAAGAGTTAACTTATACAGTTACTATAACTAATACAGGAAATATAAATGCTACTAATGTAGTATTCCTAGATCCAGCACCTCAAAATACAACTTTCGTATTAGGTTCAGTAACAGTAAATGGTATAAATCAACCAAATTATAATACCACTGCAGGTTTTGCATTAAATACCATGCTGCCAGGAGAGATTATAACTGTAGTTTATAAAGTTCAAGTAGTTAGTTAAAAATAATTTTTAATATTTAGGAATAAGGTAAGAGTAATCTTACCTTATTCTAATTTTATAGAAAAAATAATTTGTTTTATAAAAATTTGAAAGTTGATTGATAGTAGGAAAGTGATATAAAATAAAATAACAAGATGTTGAAATTTTGTAAGAAAAGGAGAAAATATATAAATGTCTGTTAGTTTAAAGCAAATAACATATTCAATGTTTAGAAATAATTTTGAAAGAGAAAAAAATGGTAAATTTATTCCTTGTTTTTATAGATTTATAGGAGTAAATAACCCTAAAAATTATAATGATGTTTTAAAAACCTTAGAGTATAATTGTGCAAAATTTAAAAATATATCCTTAATATTTGATGGATCTATTAAATTAACTGGCGAGATGGAGCTTATTCAATATATCTATAATGAATTAAGCGCAATGAATATATGGGATATGGCTAATCAAGATATAAAGATTTTTAATAGTAATGAAACAAACAATTTGTTTTTAAAAGCTTTAGATTATGTTATTCCTTTAGCAGTTTCTAATGAAAATTTTTTAAATGAAAATGTAAGGAATAATTTTATTACTAAATTAATTGTATGGGCTTATACTTATTTAAAAAGTATAAACTTTAATGAGGAGATAAATCCAAAATGTATTTATTATGGAAAAATTGAAAGACATGAGATATATTTCTTAATATTATTACATTTGATGAATTTTGATGTTATATATATAAATCCCTTAAAAGATGAGTTATGGGAAGAAATAGATAAGGATAATTTAAATAATTGTGAAAAAAGTATGAATATATTACCTGTGGAATCTTTTTATGAAAGAGTAAAAAAAGGAAATATTATTGAAAATAAAGAAACCATTACAAAACAAATACAAAAAGAAGTTGAAGAACAATTATTTTCTAATACAGGTATATTTAAGCCTTGGCAATTTAGGGATGGATATACAAAAAGTGTATTATTAGATACTATTTTAGAAGATATATATATATATTGGAATGAACCTGCTAAATTAAGACCTAATTTTATGGTTGAAGGAAATATTGTAAAGGTTCCTTGTTTTTTTAGTAAGATTGATGGTGAATATAGCAATATATTTGAATATCAAAAGCTTGTTAAATATTGCATAATGTCAGAAAATACTTTATTTTTTAATGACGGAAAACTATCTAAAGATATAGATAGTTTAGAAAATATTTATGAGTTTATGTTTTGTCAGTTAAGTGATGGAACTTTTGATATAGATGAAATAAAAAAATCTTCTAATTATAAATTAAAAAAATATAGTGAAGAGGTTCAAAATTTATTATTGAATAAGTTTAATGAAATAATTTTAGATAAAGATTTATATGTTGAATATATGGATAGAGAAAAATCTTTAGTTTTATTAGGATTAATACTTAATTTAAATCAGAATATTGTAAAGTTAATAGATAATTTTGATTTTACATCCAATATTCCAAAAATAGTTATATACTTAGATAAAGAAGATGAGATTCCAGATTCTATGGTAATACTTTTAGGATATCTTCATAATTTAGGAATAGACATAATAATATTTAATCCATCAGGATTATTTAATATTAATAAAATTATAAGAATGAATAATATGAATAATATTAGATTAGAAAAGATGAATTATGGGTCTAAATATAAAAATTTAAAAAATTATAAAACAAGTATGTTTTCAAGATTTTTAAATAAATAGATTAGTAAAAAAGGAGAAGTTAACATGATAAATACAAGTAATACTATAAGTTCTATGAATGGAAATAATGACATAGCAAGCAATACTAATATGGAGATTTTTGAGCAAGTTGATGTTTATAAAAATAAATTAAGAGCAATGAAAGAGGTACAAGATTTAACTGAAGAAATTGAAGTTGAAAATCCAAATTCAATAATACAATTTGGACAAAAAGCAAGTGAAAATATATCAAAAATATCAGATGAATTATTAAATTCAATGAAATCAGTTAAAGCAGAAGAAGCAAGTGAAATGTTAATTAATTTAACAAAAATAATGGACAAGTTTGATGTAAAGGAATTAGAAAATAGTAAAGAACCCTCTTTATTATCTAAATTATTTAAATCTGCACAAGTGAATATAGCAAAATTATTTCAAAAATATGATACTATGGGCTATGAAGTTGAGAAGGTTTATGTTTTATTAAAAAGATATGAAAATGATATAAAAGAATCAAATAATAATTTAAAGAAATTATTTGATGGAAATATTGAGTACTATAAACTTTTAGAAAAATATATAGTTGCAGGAGAAATAGCATTAGAAGAAATAGATGGATATATACAACAATTTTCTATTAATAATCAAATTAGTTTAGAAGAAAAAAACATGATGATTAAAAAATTAGAGTTATGTAAGGAGATGTTATCACAACGTATATATGATTTAAGAGTGGCTGAAAATGTTGCTATACAAGCAGCTCCAATGATTCAAACAATTCAAATGTCTAATTTTAACTTAATGAGAAAAATTAATTCTTCATTTATAATAACTTTACCAATATTTAAGCAATGTTTAGCACAAGCTATTATTTTAAAAAGACAAGAGATACAGGCTAAATCAATTAAACAATTAGATGAGAAAACAAATGAACTTATAATGAGAAATGCTTCAAATACAGCAAAACAATCAGTAGATATAGCAAGAATGGCTTCAGGAAGTACCATTGCCATTGAAACATTAGAAAAATCATATCAAACTATAATGAAAGGATTAGAAGAAACTAAAGCTATTCAAGAACATAATAAAGTTGAAAGACAACAAAATACTTTGAAACTTGAAGGAATTAAGGCAGATATGAAGAAAAATATTGCTAAATAACATTTAAAGGGAACATATAGAATTTAATTGTCTTATTTAAATTATATCCATAAAACCCTTAAATTGACTATTTAAGATTGTAAATGATATAATTCAATTAGTAAAATTTAAGAAAATTTTATATTTTCTAAATTTTATAAATTGGTAACGGAGGAGATAAAATGGGAATAAATTTAGGTGGCTTAATGGGTGGTAGTAGACAAGCATCATCAAATGTTAATGCTTTAAACTTAAAGAAAAATGATATTTTAGATTTAACTAAAAAAAATCCAGGATTGCAACAAGTTATATTAGGTGCTGGATGGGATATTGCACACAATGGTCATGATTTTGACTTAGATATAGCTGCGCTACTTTTAGATAATAACAATAAAGTTGTTAACATCCCAGCAGATGTAATCTTCTTTAATAATAGAAGTGCACAGGGAATTCTACTAGGTGGAGATAATAGAACAGGTGCAGGTAATGGCGATGATGAAACTATAAAAATAGATTTATCTGAAATAAGATCAGATGTGCAAAAAATAGTTTTTTGTGTAACTATACATAATGCACAAGAAAAAAGACAAACTTTTGGAATGGTAGAGAATTCTTATGTTAGACTTTTAGATTCCAAAAATAATAATAAAGAATTATGTAGATTTAATTTAAAAGAAAATGGTTCTACTGTTACATCAGTTATATTTGCAGAGTTATATAGAGATGGATATGACTGGAGATTTAAAGCTATTGGTGAAGGTAAAATAGCTGATTTAAATGGAATATTGAGCATGTATATGTAATTAAGTTTATAATAGCGCTAAATTTTAGCGCTTTTTTTAAAATAATAATGGAGGTAGTAAATATGATTGGAGCATTAAATTTACAAAAAAATGATGTTTTAGATTTAACTAAAAAAAATCCATCTCTAAAAAATGTAGTTTTAGCAGCAGGGTGGGATGTAACTAAAAAAGGATTTTTTGGTTTTGGACATGAGTGCGATATTGATTTAGTTGCATTTTTATTAAACAAAGATGGAAAAATGATAAATAAAAAAAGTGGAGTAATTTACTTTGCAAATAAAACAGGAAATGGAATTTTATTGCACGGGGATAATTTAACAGGTGAAGGTGATGGAGATGATGAAAAAATTTCAGTATCTTTAAATAAGTTACCAATATCTTGTGATAAAGTTATTTTTGCAACAGTTATATATGAAGCTAAAAAAAGAAAACAAAGTTTTTCTCAAGTTAAGAATGCGTATGTTAGGTTACTTGATAAGGATAAAGGAGAAAGTGAAATTTGTAGATACAATCTGACTCAAGATGGAGGAGAAGGTACGGCCTTATTATTTGCACAATTACAAAAGAATAATAATGACTGGCAGTTTAAAGCATTAGGAGAATTAGTTACTGCATCACTTGGAGATTTAATAAAAATATATGAATAAAATAAAAAATTATTAATAAATAAGAAGTTAAGTTTATATAATTAAATACTTATATTAAGGTTATATATAATAACTAAAAAGAGGAGAGATTGTTTATGGGAATAAATTTAGGCGGAAGCTTTGGAAAAAGTTTTTCAAATAATAGTTCAGTAGAACAAACACAAATTTTAAATTTACAAAAGAATGATATTTTAGATTTAACTAAAAAAAATCCAGGACTAAAAAAAGTAAGATTAGGTGCTGGATGGGATATATCTAATAATGGTGCTGATTTTGATATGGATATAGCAGCTTTTTTATTAGATAAGAATAATAAATTTAATACTGTTGATAATGTAATTTTCTTTAATAATAAGGTAGGACAAGGAATTTCCTTAGGAGGAGATAATAGATCAGGAGTAGGTGATGGTGATGATGAAGTTATTAATATAGATTTAGAAAATATAAATTCTAATATTGCAAAAATAGTATTTGTAGTTACTATTCATAATGCTCAAAAAAATAGACAAACTTTTGGAATGATAAATAATTCTTATGTTAGATTAATTGATTTAGAAAATAAGGATAAAGAGTTATGTAGATTTAATTTAAAAGAAAATGGGTCAACTGCTACGTCAGTTATTTTTGCTGAATTAATAAAGGATGGATTAGATTGGCAGTTTAAAGCTATTGGAGAAGGTAAAATAGCAGATTTAAATGGAGTACTTGCTTTATATCAATAATATAAATAGATTGAAAATTATAATAT
>NZ_WHJC01000024.1 GCF_009295725.1 Clostridium tarantellae | reverse complement strand
ACTTCATTCCGTTAATGTAGTCATTATGTGCCTTTTCGCTAATTGTTAATGTTTCTCTTTCATTCAAAATCACCACCTCTTTTCTATTTTTATAATTAAAAAAATCACTTTTTTGCACCCTTTTTTTATAGGGTGCACCCCCCCTCATGTAAGAAATTAAAATCTTTCTCTTGCCACTAGGTAACCCCGACCGTTACAGCCCTTTAAACAAGCCATTTTTTAGACATGGGGGGCTACTTACCAACGCTCTTCAGTTAGACATTTTCTCTTATTTTTGGGTGCACCCTTTTCATGAACAATATTATGGCATTTATTACATAAAGTGGTTAAATTATTAATATCCAAAGCTAACTCTGGATGCTTTTTTAATTCTTTTTTATGATGAACACATTGACCAATGGAAAACATTCCTTGCTCCTTGCATCTTTGACATTCATTATTATCTCTTAGCATAACTTTTTTTCTAACCTTAACCCAGGTATAAGATTTATAAAACTTATTAACTTCTTCATCACTTGGAATATCTTTAAACATAATAACCTCCTATGACTTCTGTCTTAATGATCCTTGAATTCTTTTATAAGCTCTTTGATTTTTTAAACATTCTTCTATATCTTCATAAGGATTAATAGTAACCTCTAACTCTTCACAATCCTTACATCTACTACATAATGGATTACTTAATAAACAACCACAAACCATATCATTCTTTTCATTCCATTTAGTAAGCATTACTAATTTTCTAACCTTAGCTTTCATTACTATCACCACCTTTCCAGGTAAAATAAAAAGAACTCTCCTTAAAATTAGAGAGTCCTTATATTTTTAAATATTTATACCCAATATATCAAATCCACTTCTTAAATATTTATCTAATGGAACCTTTTCAGTAATCATATCTATCATAATATCTTTATTATAGCCCATAGTTTTATCAATATATTTTTTTTGCTTTCTTAATATTTCTTCTGGTGAATCTAATTTATTATAATCTCTATCTCTACCTAAATACATTATTGAACAAACATTGCTTATAGATTCAAAATCTAGTGATTCTAATAATTCTTGTAATTCTTTTTCTGTAGAACTTTTTTTACTTAATTCATCTATACTATCTACATTTAAATCACTTATAATTATTCCATCACACATATCTTTTTCGTATTCTAATCTGTTTTTTTCAGCTAACTCTATTAATTTTTTAAAATTTTTAATATTATTTTGTAGCATTAATATCTCCTCCTTAAAGTAATTTTTCCAAATATAAATTCTATATATACATGTAAAATTCCTTTAATATAAAAAATTATAAACTACAAAATTCTTTTTAAAAATTATAAATATTCCTATATAGATTAATTTGACATATGTCATATTGTGTTAAACTCACTTAATCCCTTTCAAGCATTTATATAATGCACCTTAGAATAGATTTTAAAAATATCAGTTTAACATACCCTCATTATGTAAAACTATATACATAAAAAAATATTTAAATTGAAAAATCTTGTCTTGCTTTATTAAGACTGTCTTGAACTACACCTATATATTTAAGTGTTATTGATGGATCACTATGATTAAATAATTTCATTAATGTAGCAACATCTTTTGTTTTATTATAATAATGATATCCAAAGGTTTTTCTTAGTGTATGTGTTCCTAAATTTTCAACATTAAAACTTTTTGCTACTTCTCTAATTATTTGATATGCTCTTTGTCTACTTATTGGTTTATTTTTTGATTCTCTTGATTTTATTAAATACTCATCTAATGCTCTATCTTCACAATACCATTTATATTCTTTTATTAATAATTTATTTAACGCTATTATATTTTGTTTCTTAGTTTTCGTTTCTCTTATATATACATATTTTCTATTCTTAACATCTGATACTTTTAACTTTATAATATCTGATATTCTTAATCCTGAATAAACTCCTGTTATAAACATAATATAATCTCTTTCATTTATTCTTCTTAAATATTCTTGTATATCTTTCACTTTCTGTTTATCCCTTATTGGTTCTACAAAGTTCATTCATTTTTCACCTTCTTTAAAATAAAAAAGAACCTTGAATTTCTTCAAAGTTCCTTTTATGTAATCCCTCACCAAAGAGGTTATTTATTTTTTTCACTATAATAATTATACCATATTTTTTGACTAAAAATTATCATTTTTTTATCATTTTTTTATCACATTTCTATCACTTTTTTATCAGTTTTCTATCAAAATTTTATCACTTTTCTATCACTTTTTTATCATATTTTTATCACTTTTCTATCATTTTTTATATTTCTAATATATCTTTTCCATATAATCTTACTATTGCTTCAACTAACTCTAATACTCTATCCCTATCTCTATAAGCTGTTGCAATAGCTCCTGCATAGAATTTATTAGCTATATCTTTCATAGAATATTTTCTATTATATCTTAAGTCTAACATTTCATTTAATTTTGAATTTAATCCAACTTGGCATGTTAAAATTTCAGTTATACAATCAACTTTAGTTTTAATATCAAAAATTTTATTTTCAATTTCAATTACTTCAATTTTTTTTCTTTCTAATAAATTTTCTAACCTTAAATATGCTTTTTCTATTTCTACTTCTATCCCATGACTTTCATTTGAACTAGATCCAATAGAATCATAATTTTGAGCTTTAATATCTATATTAAATTCTATTTTTCCTGAATTTATTTTTTCTTTTAATTCCTTAATATTGCTATTTAAAATTTTTAATCTTATTTTTAATAACTCTAGAAATTTTTTATCTTCATAATACTTTATAATAGCTTCTTCTATTTCATTTATTTTTGTTGTATCCAAGCATTCCACTTCCTTTTCAAATAATGCTTTATGTATAATTTCCTTTAATAATCATACATAAAGCATTACATTTATTTCATTTCTATATAAACTATTTTTTCTAATATAATTACTTTTGCTTTTTTTTCATAAGCTTGTACTATTCTTATCTTTTCTTTAAAAGATTTAAATGGTATTCCTAAAATATTCATATTAACACTTCCTATAATCTAAACTATTTTATTTATATTAATGTTATTTCCTTAGTTAATTGATTAAATAGATCTTTTACTTTCACTCTATTTTTTTCTTCTAAACTACTTATTGTTTTTTGTAAAGCATTAAAATAAGATAACTTAGGATTTTTAAATACATTTGCAACTGTTTGAGTTAATATTTCACTTAATAATACTTCATTTTTTAAATTATTTTTATACATATTATCAATCATTGAAATTTTTCTCCTGTTTTTTTTGATTTATTTCATTAAGCAGTCGTGTAACTTCTTTAAAAAGATTTGCTTTTAGTTCTTTCTTTTTGTTATTCATTTAATTTATTGCTCCTTTCAAAAACTCTTATGTTTTGAATATAAACATATGTATTTTAAACTTTTTATTGATTTTATCTTTTATTAAATATTAATCTCCTTATCAAACACTGTTAAAATGCTTATTCCACAATCAAATTAATTTATAAACAAAATTTTAATACAATACTTTTTATTTTGTTATTTTCTAAATATAAAACCTTTTATCTTATTATGTATTATTTTAAAACATTTTTAAAATAAATAACATTGGTATAAAATAGCTTTTAAAATAAATAACTCTTTTTTGCTTTTAAAAACTAACTTTTTTATTATCTAACATTAAATAGCTTTTAAATTAACTTAGGTTTTAAAAACAAATTTATTTGTATTGTTTTCAGACATAAAAAATGTTATTTTATAATTAATAAAGTCTCTATATACAAGTTTTAATAAGAGTTTTAAATAAAGGAGAATTTAAAAATGGAAAACATTTTAGGACAAAGAATAAAACAATATAGAAAAGATTCTAATATTAAACAAGGGGAACTTGCAGAAAATCTTGGAGTAGGAAGAAGTACTTTAAGTCAAATAGAAAATGGTCTTATCCCTGGATCATTAGATTTTCTATACAAACTTTCAAAAGTTACTAATAAACCAATGACTTTTTGGATTGATGAAAAAAATATAGAAGAAACAGAAATTCCAGAAATGAGCTCTCTTTTAATTTTAGCAGATGCTCTACATGAAGCTGGAGTTATAAAAAAGGATGGTAGAATTCCAGAAAAATATCGTGATAAATTTATTTTACTATTACAAAAAGAATTAGAAATAAGATATTTAGAAGATGAAACAAGCTAGAAAATTAACTAGCTTGTTTTTTTGATAAGTTTAATCTTTTGTTTTATTTCACTTAATGTATTTTCTAATATTTCTATAATTTCTCTTTTTATTAATATATCGCCTTTACCCATCATAAAACCACCTAACCTAATCTTTTGTTAGAACTTACGTTCTATATTATTTTAGACTATTTTAATGAATAAGTAAACACATATTTAACTCCTCTTATTTACACAAAAAATATAATTATCCTATTGATACAAATTTTGTATTTTTTATTCATTGCTAATTAACAATATCATAAAATTAAATTGTTTTTTATAACAAATTAGAATTAACATCTTTTTAAAAATTTTAAAATAATAATTTGAAAATTTAATTTACTAAAAAGTCATAGTTTTATTTTAAATCATTTAAATTTTATCTTTTATAAAAATATATTTAATTTTTTATTTCTTAAATTAAAATGAATTTTAAAGCATTTTATATTTAAAAGGTAAATTGATACTATTATTCATCTAAAAACCTCTTAAATCTTAATTTTATTAATTTTAAGGCTACTTTATACAAAACATATACTCTATTAATTATAGAATATATATTTTTAATCATCCCAACCAAGTAATTGTTTTTCTAAAGCATCATAATCATATTCTCGTTGACTATAATTAGTAAAATTAATTGTTTTACTATTATTATTTTTATTAGAGCTTGAAGATCTATTAGTTATTTTCTTTTTATTTTCAATATCTTTATTAAATTTTGTTATTGATACTTCTAAATCAGTTATTGTTTTAATGTTTCTTTTTATAAGATTGTCCAAAGTTTTAAAGAAATAACTATGTGTTTTAGCATTATGTTCTATACAATACTCCAATATTGCTATTACAAAATCTAGACTAGTTTTTTCTATGTATATATTAATTTTAGTTTTCATATACGGTGTTAGTTTTTTTTCAAATAATTCAAAATAAATATTTGTTAATTTATTCCAATTAGATTGCGTACTACTACTACTTTTTGTAATCTCTGTTGTAATCTCTGTTGTAGTCTTTGTATTTGTCTTACATTCTATTGTAGGAGGGTGGTACATTTGATTGTAAGAGGGTGGTACATTTGATTGTATGACCCCTCCTACATTTGATTGTAATAGGGTATTTTCATTCATATCTTTTTCTATAAAAGTTTCATCTTCTATAAATCTATTAACACCTGTTATCTTCTTGATTTCAAGTATTTCTGGTTCTAAAAACATTACATTATTATAAACTATTTCTCCTATAGTAATTGTTCTAAATTCTCTATTAATTAAATTTTTTTCAATTAAAAAATCTATTGCTGCTTTTGCTTGTCTTTTAGAAATTCCAAATCTTTCACCTAAAGATTCATAACTTTTTTGAAGTTTATCAGCTTTAAATTTTTTCTTATACCCAATTACTGCTCCAGTTACTTCATCTCTCATTTCGGTAGGTCTATACCAGTAAATTATTTCAGATAAAATCATAATAGCATTCATATTAGGTTTTCCATTTTCATATTTTAAATTTTCTATCCATCCATTATCTATTACATTACCTATAATACCTAAATTTTTTATTTCCATAAGTATATTTTTCATCATAAAAAAGCTCCTTCCATATTCATAAAACAAATAAGAAAGAAGCTTACATAATAAAATACATAATTTAACTATTGACTTAATTAAATATAAAATTTATAATTAAAATAAATTCTATAAGTATGAAGCTATAGAGGGCTTCTTTCAACTCCATTGTTAGTATTGTTTTGATCGGCTTACTAATAATGGAGTTTTTGTTTTATCCTGTTTTATTTTATCTAAATTATACTATTTTATTTTTCTATTTTCAATACTAAGTATATGAATTATGTTTTATTTTTAAAACATATCTTTTATTTCTAAAAAATATTTCTTTTATATATTAAGTTTTATTGTGTAGCTATTATCAATATAAGAATTGAGTTTTCAATGGTTATATTGATAATTATATAATAATATTGAAAATACAATGCTTATAAGTTTGAAATCCAATATTAATATTATACAGAATAATATATTAATATCTACATTGGATTATACTTATAAATGCATTGGAAATCAAATGAAAATAAAATGAAAATAATAATACAAATAAATATATTGTAAAAATAAGATTAAAATATTGAAATTACAATGCATTAAAGATATAATAAAAATATAGATTGAAAACACAATATTAAAGCATTGAAAATAAATTTAATATATTTAGGAGGTATTTTTAAAATGGCAAAAACTCAAGTACAAATAATAGGATTAGATATTGGTAGAGGATATGTAAAAGGTTATTCAGAAATTAATGGATTAACTAAAGAATGTCTTTTTAAATCTGTTGTTGGAGAAGGTAGAAATTTAGATTTTAGTAATTATGAAAAGCCAATGATGATTAATTATAAAGAAGAAGATTGGTTTATAGGATTACTTGCAGAAAAAGAAAGTCAAACTTTAATTAGAAATTCAAAAGATAGTAAAGTTTCTGAAACAGTAGAAATGCTAATGGCAGCAGCTCTTTGTGAATTAGCAGTAGAAGATGAAGTTAAAATAATGTTAGGAGTTCCATATAAATCATTTAGAAAATCAGTTTTAGCAGAAATTATAGAATCTTATAAAGGTAAGATAATAAAAGTAAAAGATAAAATTAATGGTGGAATTAAAGCTATTACAATTAAAGACATTAGTATTTTTAGAGAAGGTGATTCAGCACTTTATTGGCAAGTAAGAAATAATAATTCTAATGATAAGCCAATTGGATTAGTAAGCGTTGGTTTTAGAACTACTGAATTAAGTTACTTTGAAAAAGGTTTGAAATTTAGTGATAAAAAAAGTGAAACATTAGAATTTGGTAATAGATCTGTAATGTCTAATATTAAAGATAAACTATTAGAAAAAGATATAATAAAAGATTTAAATGAAATAGATACTTCTGATGATTATAATGATTTAAAAGAAAAAGCTTATAAGATAGCTACTGAAAATATAGAACAAAACATAGAAGATAAATGGGTTAATTTAGATGAAATGGATATTTATATAGCTGGTGGAACGTCTTTAAATATGAAATTTGATAGTAGATTTAAAAGAGTTGATGATGCTCAAATGGCAACTGCTAAAGGATTATGGTTAGTTGGAACTAGAACTTTTAAATAAGAGGTGAATCAAATGAAAAAATCAAGAACTTTTAGTTTGGAAGAAGATGTATTAGAAAAAATTGAAGAATATCAAAAAGCTAAAAAGCTTTCAAGTTTAAGCTCAGCTTTAGAAAGAATAATATTAATAGAGTTACCAAAGCGAACTGATTTAGAAGAAATAAAAGATATATTAAAAAATGCTAGATTTCAAAATGTTGAAAAAGAAGATTATAAAAAAGAAGATTTTATTGAAAATGATACAATTAGTAATTCAATAAATGATTCTTTTAGTAGTATGCCAGATTAATATAAAAAAAGTGATGCTAAAATAATACTTAGTATCACTTTTTTTATATTAAGTAATACTAAGTATTTCTAAGAATTACTTTGATATTAATTTTTAGAAATGCAAGTAATACTAAGAATTACTTGGTGTTTATTGGGTAATTATTAGTATTACTTAATGATTTTATGTTTTGCAAAATATAAAACGTAAAAAAAGGTGTACCTAGGATTACAGTCAAATTTGTTTAAAATAAGTGTAAATATAGTCTGTAAACATAAATTAATTTACACTTATTTTGAAATGCCTAAGTATTTTTTTAACACTTTTAAGTTAACAAAAATATATAAAAACATCTAAGATAAAACATATAAATAAAAAATAATTTCTATAAAAATATTTTTTAAAAAAATTAATAAAAAAAATAAAAATAATTTTTAAAATATTTTTTTATTTTGAAAAAGATATAAGTATATAGGTGCTGCTATTTTTTAGCTTAAAAAAACAGATCATCTAAAAAGAATATAAATTTTTATAAAAATTTATAGCCCCCTAAAAGAATAAAGTGCCTTTATATGTACCCCTATCGGTCGGGTTATTCTAGTGGCAAGAGAGAAATTTTGACTTTTCACGTGAGAGGGGGGGGTGCACCCTCAAAAAAAAAGGGTGCAAAACAGAAAAAAATAAGTTTCAAAAGCAGAATTTAACACGAAACAAAAAAAGCTTTAAACATAGACAATAACTATATTAAAAGCATTTAACATATATTAATTTCTATTGATATAAAAAACTTGGGAAATATAAGAATAAAAGACACAAATTGCACCCCAAAAAGGGTGCAAAAACAAAAAGGGTGCATTAAAAAGGGTGCAGTAAAGATAAATCTAATATGTTTTAACTAAAATATTGATATAATGGAAAAACAAGTGTATAATTAAAATTGTCTACGACACAAAAGGACTACAAAGTTAATTGTAGATAAATAAGAGGTGAAGAAATGGAACTAGAGAAAAATTGTCTTGTAAGAAAAAATAGAAATAAAGAAATTAGAGTTAGATTTACTGAAGATGAAAAAAAACAAATCAATGAACTAGCTAAAAATAAAGGAATGACAGCAAGTGATTATATAAGATATTGTATTACATTAGATGTTGATAAAACTAATTAATATCTAAAATTTAAACATAAAAAAAAGTCCATATTTGCAGTATGGACAGTGAAACACATAAATAAGATTTAAAATACCCTTTAGCACTAGGAATACTTTATATTAACAACCTTATTTATACTAATTATAGCATATTTAAATTTAAAACTTTATATTAATTTTTTCAAAAATATATCAAAAATAAATATAATATAAGTTTATCTTTTATTAGCAAAAAAGTAAACAGTTTTAAAGAAAAACAAAGATATAATTAACAATTTAATATAAATAAGAGCAAAAAAGATTTAATTTAATAATATAAGGTATTTCTATTGAATTCACAAGAATTTGGAGGAATACAAGTAATGATAACAAGTGTAAAAGAATTTAATAATAATATAAATATAGAAGAAGTAATTTATAAATTGCATGGAATAACAATAGATAAAACAGGAGATTTAATTTGTCCTATACATGGGACAAGTCATAAAAAGAAGAAATTTAATTCTAGTATTGATAGGCAAAAGAATATTTTTAGATGTTGGACTAAAAACTGTACTAATGGAGCAGTAACACCTTATGGTTATATAGATTATTATTTAAGAAATTTTATGGGAATGACTGATTTTAAAGAAGTATATAAATTCATAGATGATACTTTTAAAACAAATTTACATAAAGAATTTAATTATGAGCCTAAGAAAAAGAATACATTTTCTAAAGTTATTAAAGTAAATGAATATTGTAGTGAAGTTTTAAATGTGGTTTTAGATGAAGTTATTCAACATAAAAATATATTGTTAAATGCAGGAACTGGAACAGGAAAAACAAGGGCATTAGCTGAAGGAGTTAAAGAGAATTTTAAGAATTTAGGAATTGACAAGGTTATATATATAACACCTAGAGCCTCCATAGTAGAGGAAATAGAACACACATATAAATACAAAGGGTTTTATAAAAATGATAGTGTATTACCTTGTGAAAGCCATATTGTTGCAACTTCACATAAAGCCCCTTTAATTAATTTACAAATGGATATAGAATATATTAATTTTATGAGTGAAAATAGAGAAATTATTTTAGATAAATCAACAAATTATATGTTAATAATAGATGAGGCACATTTATTATTATCAGCTAGAAATATTATAGGAAATGTAAAAGAAATAGAAAAATTAATTGCTAATGCTAAATACAATATATTTACAAGTGCTAATACGGAACATTTTTATAATGCTTGTAAAGATGTATATAACATTAAAAATCATATTAGTATTGAGCGTAAATTAAAAAAATATAACTTAGAAAATTTATATGTAAAAAGAATTGATAGTAACAAAGAAGTTAAAAGAAAGTATTTAAAAGAACTTTGTAAAACTGAAAAAAATAAAAAACTTATTATTTATAATAATATCTATGAATTAAAGATATTAGAAAAAGAATTAAAAAGTGAAGGGTTAGACGTTGCTTTAATATATTCAGACATAAAAGATAATAATGATACAATAGACTTTTATAAAGGGATAATTGAAGAAAGCACTTTGAAAGCTGATATAACTTTATGTACAAGCGTAATTGATACAGGCATAAATATAAATGATAATAATGTAACTACTATTTTAATTGAAAGCAATAACACTTTAGATGATATTACAATAAATCAAAGTTTTGCAAGAGTTAGAACTACAAAAGGGAATAAAGGTTATTTAATATTAGATACAATAAAAAATAAAACTGAAAAACATAGTATTATATCTAAGTTTAATTCTTTTTTACATAGTTATATGAGTTTATCAAAATTAACTTGTGATATGTTTAATGAGCATATGTTTAATAATTATGATAGTGAAAGTTTTGAGGAATATAAAACAGTTTGGAATATATTAAGTGGTAATGATATGTATAAACCTTATGCAGATTTATTGAAAATTGAAACAGATCAATTTAATATAAACCCTAGAATGACTATTGATTCTATTAAAGTTTATAATAAAGCTAGAAAACAACACTTGCAAAACAATTATTATAATGATAATTTTATTCTAAGTTTATTAGATGATATTAATGCAAAAAGCATAAATTTATCTTATGTTGAAATTGACAAACCAAAGGAAAAAGAAGAAAAAGAAGATGTTAAAAACTTTAATAATGATTTAAAAAAAATTATTGATAATAATGATAATATTGTTTTATTAATAAATAAATACAATTTTAATATTAACTTTGAAAGTTTAAACAATACAGATATAAATAATTTGATTAAAAATCATAGAAGCAAATTAAAAAAATTAGATAAAAGAGTATCTAATATGATTAAATTAATTGACAATAAAAATATTGAAGTATCAAAAGCTGAATATATAATTGACATGTACAATGCTTATTCTTTAGAAAAAGCATTGTTAATAAAAAAGCGTGTAAATGAAATAGAATATCCTATATATAATAAATTGTATTTAAATGGTGATTTTACTGGAATAGGCGATATTATTTATATTTCAATTAGAAAGAATTGTGATTGTTTTATAAAGAATAGAAATATAGTTACGAAAACAGCTATTAATACTATCTTAGCTGAAATAATCAATTATGAAAAAGGTTATTGGAATAATGAAGAAAAATGTTGGTATGATAAAAATGATAAGCCAGTAAAGATTAATAAATATAAAAAAGATATTATTAAAAATATAGAATTGATTTATGATTGTTCTAAAGAATTTAAAATATATAAATTAAAATAAAAAAATAGCCTTAGAATTGATTTTCTAGGGCTATTTTATATAGAAAAATACTATAAAACTATCAAAAAAAGTTCACCCAAAAACATAGATTTTTTACTCATTTTTGGGTGAAATTAAAAAGTGCTTACAACATAGTATCTATAAAGCTTTAAGCCTATTTTACACTATGAAAAAACGTGTTATTTTTTGCTTAATATAATATAAAAAAATAATTTAGTAGAAATTTTAATGAGAAATAATAATTTTTAGATTTGATATTTCATATAAAAACATAATATTTCCTTAGTTTAATTTTAAATACCAAAGGTAATAAGTGTTTTAATATTGATAGTATAATATATTTTTTTATCCTACTAAAATATTTTATAGGAGCAACTTATATTTCATTGTATAGCTTTATAAATAGAATAATATTTAGCTGAATATAAAAATATATAAGTGTTAAATAATACCTTAGAATTGATTTTCTAGGGCTATTTTATATAGAAAAATACTATAAAACTATCAAAAAAAGTTCACCCAAAAACATAGATTTTTTACTCATTTTTGGGTGAAATTAAAAAGTGCTTACAACATAGTATCTATAAAGCTTTAAGCCTATTTTACACTATGAAAAAACGTGTTATTTTTTGCTTAATATAATATAAAAAAATAATTTAGTAGAAATTTTAATTGGAAATTAGAAAGTTTACAACGTCAGTAGTATTTAAATTTAAAATATTTGATACTTTTTTTATTTTATCTATATTAAATGAGTTGATTTTTTTATTTTCTAAATTTGAAATATAACTTTGACTTACTAATAATCTTATTGCAAGTTGTTTTTGAGTTAAATTTTTATTTATTCTAGCTTTTTTTATCATAATAAACCCTTATATGCAAAATATTAAAACAATTTAATTTAATTTTAATTAATGTCATAAATTATTCCAAATATATTATATTATAAATTAATTTGTCGTAAATATATCAGCATAAAATATTATGTATGCTAAAATTTAAATATAACTTGCAAGTGATTAATTTAATATATTTAGGAGATTTTACTAATGAAAAATATTGATTTATTAAAAAAAGATATAATTAGAGTTATAGAAAGTATTGATAATTACGACAAGTTATTAATAATAAAATGTTTTATAGATAGTTTTGTGAAAAAGAATAGAAATAATAAAAAATAGGATAATTTTTATCCTATTTTTTTATTTTTTATGTAATTGTTCAATTATTTTTTTTACAACATTTCTTTCTGAATCTGATAATTTAGCAAAAGTAAGAAAAACTCTTTTTAAAAACTCATCATCATTTGCTAATACTTCACCCATTAATGCTGCTATTTCAGTATTAGCCGATAATGATAAATCTATATACATATTTCCTTTGCCAGTTTCAAACCATTCTTGTGATACATTAAATTCTTTACAAATTTGATAGATCATTCTTTCAGTTATTGTTCTTGTCCCAAGTTCTAACCTTGAAATTGTTGTTACAGACACTTTTAATTTTTCAGCCATTTCAGCTTGTGTTAATCCTAAATCTTCTCTTAATTTTCTTAAATTTTCTTTCATAGTATTACCTCCACGATTATTTGTATAATATAATATAAAGTTTCCTTTGTCAATTACCACAAGAATATTATGTATTGACAACGGAAAATAAAAGATGTAATATAAAACCATAGGATTGAGAAATATATCCAAAGTACTTAAAAATGATTTGCCAAAGTCAAAGCATTAGGAGGAAGCAATGCAAAATAAAGAGATTGAATTAAAAGAAATGATTGGAAAATTTAAAGAACTTTCAGAAAAACAACAAGGTTATATAATGGCAATTTTAGAGTTTATACCAATAGTTAAAAACCAAAATAGTTTATTAAATCAATTAGTACAAGATATACATATTTAATAAGTGGATTAAAAAATAAATATTTTAGATTGGTATTATATGAAAAATAATAATGAAATATTGAACGTAATTTTAATGGAAACGATTAATAATGTATTTAATAAACAAAATTTATCTTATGCAGAGGCATTACAACAAGCTATAAGCAATTTAGAGAAAGATAACAATGTAAACTTAAAAGAATTTTTTAAACTTGTTACATCTTAAAAATACATGTAAATATGATTATTGTAATCTTTAAAACATTGTAATAATCATATTTATATTTAATGAAATTGTTAAATATAAATTTAGGAGTATTATTATGACTATTTTAGGAATACCATTTAAGACTTTTAAAGAAAAAATAAAAATTGTACAAGCATATGATAAAAAAGCAAAAGTAATTATTTTAGAAAAGGTAATTTATATAGAAATGAAATAATAGGGAGTAGGTAAAGTGGTTAATACTAAATCAAAGGAAGTTAATAATAAATTTAAAGAAATAGAAGATAAGATAATAGAATATTATGAGCATAAAAAAATATTTCAAATGTTAAAAATGAAATTAAAGACTTTAAATCATGACATAGAGAATTTAAAAGAAAGAATAAAGACTGGCAGAATAGAATTAAATACTGATTTAAGTTGTCAGAGATATGATAAAAATGGTTCAAGTTCTAACACTCCAAAAGGAATAGAGGAAGAAATAGAACACGCTTATTATAGATTAGAAAAGCTTTTAGAGAATAAAATAGTTGAGGCAATAGAAACAGAAAATAAAATATATGATATTAATTCAAGTCTTACTTTTATTACTGAAGGATTAGAAGAATTAAAGAGTAAAAATTCTATACATAAAGAAGTTTTAGAAATGAAATACAATGAAAAATATTCTATGAAATATATAGCAAATAAATTTTATTATGGTGCAACTTCAACAGCTTACAGAGATTTAAAAAGAATATTATTAGAAGTTGAAACTATATTCATATAAAGCATTTAAAGGAGCGTTAAAAATGAATAATGATAAAGCACTAGGAAAGAAAACAAAAAAGGAATATATGAGGGAATACATGAGGCAATATAGAAAAAATAACAAAGAAAAAATTAAAGAGATTAATGAAAGATATTGGATAAATAGAGCGAGAAAAGATGGTGTACTGTTAGAATTAAACTAAAAATTGACTAATATATTTAAAATACACTAGAAAGCCTTTTAAAAAGACTTATATATTATAAATAAAAATATATGATAAATAAATTAAATCTTAAAATAGACAGGCTATAATTAAAAATAAAGATATATAAAAATAAATTATATATAGAACTATTTAATAAATTAGGTGTATCAGAAAATCAAGAAATTTAAAGGTGATAAATCTATATATTAAATAGTTTTTTTTGTTCAAAAATAAAATGGAAATTTTGAATTGGTAATTGAAAAAATGTGTTATTAATTGAGAATAATTAAAGTTTATAGATTTAAAAAGAAAGTAAGAGAAAATATAAGAAAAATAAATATTAATTACTATAAAAGAAAAGTTACAAAATTTTATACAAGTGTAGCCTAATATTAAAAAAGAGGTGATATATATTAAAGATTTTTTAAATAAAGAACTTGAAAAAGGATTAAATAAAAAAACAGTAAATAAGTATGCTAGTGATCTTAAACAGTTTTGTAATTTTATAAAATTCAAAGAAGATATTGATATAAAAAATTTAGATCATTCAGTTATACAGAAAAATCTTAATATGTATATAAGCTATTTAGAAAAACAAAATTATAAACCATCTACTATCAATGGAAAAATTATTATTATAAATAAATATTTTAAATTTCTTGAAATAGATTGTTATGGCAAATGTGTAAAGATCCAAAAGAAAATATATATAGATAATGTTATTACAGAAGGAGAATATAAAAGACTATTAGACCAATGTAGAAATAATTATAGAGATAAGGCTATTATAATGACATTAGCTAATACAGGATTAAGAGTTTCGGAGTTACTTAGCTTGAAAATTGATGATGTTAAAAAAATAAATGTATTTGTTAAGGGTAAAGGTGGAAAATACAGAGAAGTATTTTTATCTAATCAATTAAAAAATATTTTAAAGGAATATATAAAAGAATATAGATTAAATACAGATAATACCCTATTATTCACAGGATACAGAGGACCATTAAAAAGACAAGCCATAAATCAAATGTTATCAAAATACGCTAAGAAAGGGCATATAAGCAAAAATAAAGCACATCCACACTCATTACGTCATTTATTCGGAAAAAGACTTGCAGAGAGTGGCGTGAGTTTAGATTTAATACAAACCTATTTAGGACATGAAAATATATCTACCACTGCTATATATACCAAAAGAACTAAAGAAGAATTAGAAAGAACTTTAGAATATAATTTTATTTAAAAAGGATTTTTAATTTATAAAGCTAATATATATATTGTTATTTTCTTACAAGTTAACATTTAGTATATTGTTATAATGTATGATATTAAAAAAATATATGTTATATCGTAAGAAAGTAACATAACGTTATTTAGTTAGAAAATAACGTTATGTTATATTGTAAGATGTTAACACAATGTTATTTTGTAACAAGTTAACACATTGAGGAGGTAAACCTATGGAGAAGAATTTAAAGGAGTTGTTAGATAATTATTATTTAATACCTAAAAATTCAATAAGCTTTGAAGATAAAGTATATTGTTCCAATGATACTTTTGAAGAACTTTTAAATGACTTTAGTGTAAATGAAGCTTATGAAGAAGAAACGGACTTGAAAAATATGTGTATAGTACCTAGAAAAACAGGTAAAAAGCTTTCACATAAAGAGGTTGAACAAATAAAAAAAGATACTAGATCTTATAGGGTAATAGCTAAAGATCTTAATATAAGTATTTGTGTTATTAGCAAGATTAAAAATAATAAATATTAAACTACTATAAATAAAAAGATAGGAATATACTTATGAAAAATTTAACTAAATTACAGAAATTAAATATTTTTTTGATTGCTTGTTTTTTATTTATTAGTATACTTGGTTTTATTAAAAATAATAATTTATTGGGATTTATATATTTAACATTAGCATGTACTTTTATCTCTTTAACTTTTCCAGAAAAAAAGAAGAAATAAAGTAATACTAATTTATAAAAAAGAAAACAAAAAGCCTTTAAATAAGACTTTTTTTGTTTAATTATTTATTTTTTTCAATAAATATTGAACATGCTTTTAATATAATAGATAATGCTTTACAACTAAAATAAATAAGTATTAATAATAAAACAGGCTTTATTATTAATAAAGCAGTATGGATTATCAAAGTATAGACATTAACAATTGATGAATTTAAATTGAAAATTTTCATTAAAGATTCAAACAATAGTATTAATACATATGAAAGACCACTTACCATAATTCCTTTAGTAATATTATTATCCATAAATAACCTCCATCTTTAAATTAAAAATAAACTTGTAAAAATATAATACTATAAAATATATGGAGAATTAATTATGAGTATTTTAAAAATATAATTTGTGAGATAAATATATAATTTTTAAAGTAACACTTTAATGTTATTAAAGGTATACCTTAAAAAACATTAAAGTACTACTAAAGTAATTCTAAGTAGTGCTTTATAATATTATAGCTTTATATTGTAAAGCCTTTTCTATAACTTCTTCATCAGAAAGATCTGTCAAAAATATTAAGTCACAAATTTCAGGGTCTAAAACATTTTGTTCAATAATAATTAATTTTTCATCTAATAATTCACTAGTTTCACCTTGTTTAGGATATCTAATTTGATTAACTAATTTAACTAATTCTTTTTTAGTAAGTTTTTTATTCATAAAATTTCACATTCCTTAACTAGTATTTTTCATTTATTTTAGCTTAATATTTATTATTTTTAATTTTACTAATAATACAAATACTTATGTTAATATCATACATCATAACAATATATGTTGTTAACTTGTAAGAATATAACGTTAAATATATTATTAGCTCTAAATATTTTAAATCCTTTTTAAATAAAATTATTCTAATTCTTTTTTTGATAAATATAAAATGTCTCATTAAACTATATAATCTAATGAGACATTTTTGTTTGCTAATTTAAGCTATTTAAGAAATGTTTTATTTGATTTTAATGTGTCTCATAAAACTAATATTTAATAATACTTACCACCATACTAAATATTTATATTAAAAAACTATTTTATAATTTACAATATATTGGTTTATTCTATTAACATTCTTCAACATTATCTGTATCTGTATTGCTACTTTTTCTTGATATAATTGCTATTGCAAGTGTTGCTACGGCACCACCTATATTCATAATTAATTTTTTTGTATTTTCATTTTTAGATTGATGGTAATTGCAAAATTTTTTACCATCTAATGCTTCATTTTGACAATTTTTTTTACTACAAGTTATTTTCAAATTTTAATACCCTCTTTCATAAATTCTGTCATATCATATTCTATTATTAATTCATTTTTATATTCTTTCTTCCCTAATAATGTATATTGCCACTCATTACTATCATTTTTAGGTGCAAGCCAATTTGAAATATTTATTTCTTGCAACTTAATATCCATTTCAATTAAATCTTCTATAATTTGGTTTATTTTATATTCATGCATTCCTTGACTTGTTTTTAAATTTATTAATAATGATTTTGCACGATTAAAATATAAATAATCCTCACAAATTTTATTGAATTTTCTATTTATATTCCATGTTGAAAATTTTACACTTACAATATTCTTTTCAATAAAACTTCTTTTTTCCCATTCATTAAAAAATTCAATTCCATCATTAATTTCTTTACTTAAAACTTCTATTACTTCATTTAATTTTGATTGAGCCAAACTTTGCAAATTATTTTTTATATCTAAATTATCTTCTAATAAAGATTGTTTAATATCATTTTTAGCGCCATCTACTTTTGCATAACGATCATTCTTTTGCCCTTTTTCTATATCTTCAACAACAATCATTATACATTCTAATTGATCTTTAATAGCATCTAATTTTTGTTCAAGCACATATTCTCCTAATTTATTTATATCTGTATTATTTAAATCTTCTTTTACCTCCTCTAACCTAATTTGCTTAACTATTTTATTTTTATCATCTACAATATTAGGTAATATCTCTCCTGTTTTGCTCTTCATTAAGTTTAGCTCTCCATTTTTCATAGCTTCTAAAAACTCTTGTGGAATACGAACTTTTAACTTTTTTCCTATTTCTTTATTTTTTTCATTTGATATTTTTATATATTCTAAAATAGATTTACTAAATATTCTCTTTAAATTTTCAATATTTTCATTTTTTATTCCTCTATTCATCTACCAATACCTCATCTATTTGATTAATATATTATAGAAAGCACAGCCATATATGTAAAAACAATAACTTATTGTAAATAATTTTAAAATACATAATAAATACTTATATTTATAACTATTAACATAAAATGATTGGTTTTTACATATATGGCTGTATCCTCTTATTAATTATAATATCAGATTTCTTAATAATTAAAACATAGTATATTTCAAGATTTAATGAACTAAATTCCGTTTTGTTTTATCAAAATTATATATATAATTACTACACTTTTTAATTTCAACTATTATTTTATTTATATTTTTTAAATATATCTACTTTTATATTTTATTTTTATATTACAATCATTTCTTGAAACTTTTATATTATTACTTCCTATCTTTAATCTTGGAAACTCCCAAAGGTCTGCATCATAAAATTTATTTATTCCATCTACAGTTATAGTTCCATCTATTCCATGTAAGATTAAGGTTTTATTTTTTTCTAAGTTCTTAATTATAATAGGCTCCTCTGATAAACCTTCAATTTTTATATCTATAATATCTACTATTGGAGTAATTTCTACTATACATGATGTTTCTAAATTTCCTTTTATATTTATTGTTTTCATAGTAGTTCTATTTAAAGTTTCTTCTATAAAATCTGAAACCTCATAACTATCAAATTCTAAGTTTAATTTATATCTATCTTTTCTTATGGTTTTTTCAATATTACTATTTATTAAAAATGAAATAAATTTATTTTTATATCCATCTAAGGTTAATGTACTTTCTGCTTTTAATAAACTTATTAGGTTACTTATATTAGTCAAAATGTCTTGTCTATCATTTCCATGGAAATATAAGGTTATCTTTAAGTTTTTAAAGTATATATTGGAATCTATAAAAATTGGTTTTAAGGATTTTTTTCCCCATTCCTTTTCTAAAATAATATTACTTGGTTGAATATCTACTATTAATTGTTTTGCATTAAACTTAGAAATATCTATATTATTAATTAACATTTTTATCTCCTTCTACAGGCCATAACTAATTTATTATTAACTTTTCTATAGGTATAATTACTTATTTCTTCCCCATCTAAATAATTTTTTATTATGTAAACTTCCTGTTTATTAGTGGAGGTCTCTTTATTTTTTAATACCTTTTGTAAGCTATTAGTTACTAATTTATCTAACTTTGATAAGGGAATAACTGCTTCATGTTCTTTTCCTTCTCCCACTAATGCAAGGGTTGATTTAGTTACTATTCCACCTTCAGCAAGGGCAGGAATAGAAGGTAAATTAATTCCAAAATGCTTACCACCAACTCCTGGAACCCAAGAAGGCACATCAAAGCTTAAACCATTAACTTTAGATATAACCCAATTGATACCACTTATAGCTGCATTTATTGGAGCTTTTATTATTCCACCTAAGGCTCCAAAGATAGATTTAACTATATTTCCAAGACCACTAAATATCATATGCCAGTTTCCAGTGAATACCCCTTGTAGAAATTGAAGAACTCCATTGAAAACTCCTTTTACACCACTCCACACTGATCCAATTACTGAAAATAATTGATTTAGTGGAACTCCTAAAAGTCCAAGACTTTGGGTCCAATCTCTTGTAAATGCTCCCTTTAAGAAAGATGCAAAGGATGAAAACACTGTTTTTATTCCATTCCAAACTGCATTAACTCCATTTCTAAACCATTCACATTTATTATAAAGAATTACAAAGGTGGCACCTAAAGCAACTAATAAACCTATAATTATGGTAATTGGATTTAAACTCATAACTAAATTCAGTGCTGCTTGTGCAAGTTCCATGGCTTTAGTAGCTACAGTGGTAGCAATTAAGGCTATTTTTTGAGCTATTAACTTAGCAGTATTAAAAGCAATTTTTGCTCCTGCAATAGTTAATTGAACTATCATTTTTGCAAGACTTAAAGTAAATCTTCCCACTGCTTTAGCTCCTGTTAATAATCCTCTACCAAGGTTTTTAATTCCTTTACTTGCTAAGGATGCCCCTTTACTAATACCTTGCCATCCTATCTTACCAACTGACTTAGAAAATTTACCTACATTCTTAAATCCATTACCTATACTTTTACTAAAGTCTTTTATGGATTTAATGGATTTTCTAGTATTAGTGGGAAGATCTTTTAATACTTTTAAACTTCCTTTAACTCCCTTAGTAAATTTACCAAATCCACTTAAGGCTAAATTAGTGGCTACAAATAAAGAACCTACTCCCACCACAAATTTCTTTTGATTTTGAGATAATCCTTCAAAGCCTTTTGTTACTGTTGAAATTCCTTTTGAAGCCACTGATATAAAGGGGGCTATCACATCACCAAAACCTATTAAGGCATTTTTACCATCATTTAATGCTATCTTTAATTGGTTTCCTGTAGTGGCACTAACTTTTTTAAAGGCTGTATCTGTAGCACCAACACTATTATTCATTTGATTAAGAATATTATTAAAATCTTTACCACCATTTTCAGCTATTACAAGAGCTGCTTTTCCTGCTTCAGCACTTCCAAACATATCTGCTAAGGATTTATTATTTTTCTTAGCATAGTCATTCATACTATTTAATACATCCCCAAGGGATTTTCCACTTTTCATTAATTCAGGTAAGGTTTTTCCTG
>NZ_WHJC01000023.1 GCF_009295725.1 Clostridium tarantellae | reverse complement strand
TAATTATACTATTTTTTTTACCATTTATCAATCAAAAAAGGTTAGAATTAGGTGTTTATTAACTAATTCTAACCTTTTTTATTATTTTATTATCCTCTTTGCTCTAGCATAGACTTAACTTTCATAAGTCTTGTTAAAGCTCCTCTTTCATTTTCATCAAGTTTCATTCTTATGTACTTGATTGTTTCTTTAAGTTGAGGAATTGTCATATATTCAAGAGCATTAACTCTTCTTCTAGTTTTTTCAATTTCATCAGCCATTAATTGACCAGATTTTTCAACTTCAGCTAATTCTAATAACTTTGGTAATATACTATAAAGTTTAGATATCGCATCATCTAATTCAGATGAAGTATTAGTAAAGCCATATGGGTAAATGCTACCTTCATCGCCTTCTAATTTTCTTTTAAAGTTCATGATTGGCACATTTACACTCATGACATTTTTGTTACCTACTTCAACTTCTATTTGCTCTTTTGGATACGATATAGCTTCTTCTAGGAACTCTGAGCTCATAACAGCTCTAGCCATAACAAAATCATTTAAAGATGATCCAAGCTCTTTTTCAACATCTTCTCTTAATTGGTTATTATATTTAATAAGATTTATAAATTGTCTCATTAACTCATCTTGCTTATCTTTTAATAACTTATGACTTCTTGTTGATGTGGCTAATCTTTTTTTTAGCCTAGAAAGTTCCATTCTAGTAGGATTGACATTTAATTTTTGTGCCATTCTTATTCATCCTCTCCTACAGGCATATACTTTTCAAGATATTCATCTCTAATTCTCTTAAGTTCATTTTTAGGTAATATCTTAAGTAATTTCCATCCAAGACTTAATGTTTCTTCTATTGTTCTATTTGTTGTGAAACCTTGAGAAACATATTCATTTTCAAAAGCTTCTGCAAATTTAGCATAAGCCTTATCTACTTTAGATAATGCTGATTCTCCTAATATAGCTGCAAGTTCTTTTGCTTGCTTACCTTGAGCATATGCTGAGAATAACTGGTTCATTGTATCAGCATGGTCTTCTCTAGTTTTTCCTTTACCAATACCCTTATCTTTAAGTCTTGATAATGATGGTAAAACATCTATAGGAGGCATTATTCCTTTCTTATAAAGTTCTCTTGAAAGGATTATCTGTCCCTCAGTAATATATCCAGTTAAATCTGGAATTGGATGAGTTTTATCATCTTCTGGCATTGTTAATATTGGAATTTGAGTAATTGAACCCTCTTTTCCAACAAGTCTTCCTGCTCTTTCATATAATGTTGAAAGGTCAGTATATAGATATCCTGGATATCCTCTTCTTCCTGGAACTTCTTTTCTAGCTGCTGATACCTCTCTTAATGCTTCTGCATAGTTTGTAATATCAGTCATTATAACAAGTACGTGCATTCCTTTTTCATATGCTAAGTATTCTGCTGCAGTTAACGCCATTCTTGGTGTTGCTATTCTCTCTACAGCTGGATCTGATGCTAAGTTCATAAATAGAACTGATCTATCTATAGCTCCTGTTTTTGTAAATTCATCAACGAAGAATTCAGCTTCTTCGAAAGTTATACCTATTGCAGCAAAAACAACTGCAAATTTTGAATCTGAATTTAATACTTTTGCCTGTCTTGCAATTTGAGCTGCAAGTTCAGCATGTGGAAGACCTGCTCCTGAGAAAACAGGAAGCTTTTGTCCTCTAACTAAAGTATTTAAGTGATCTATTGCAGATATACCTGTTTGTATAAACTCTGATGGATAGTTTCTTGCAACAGGGTTTATAGCTTCACCATTTATATCTAATCTTTTTTCTGGAATTATTTTTGGACCGTTATCTTTTGGTCTTCCCATTCCATCAAATACTCTTCCTAGCATATCTTCAGAAACACCTAATTCTAAAGGTCTTCCTAAAAATCTTGCTTTAGTTCCTTTTAGGTTAATTCCTGCTGAACCTTCGAAAAGCTGAACCATAGCTTTATCTCCATTTACTTCAAGAACCTTACCTCTTCTTAACTCACCAGTTTGTAATTCAATTTCAACTAGCTCATCAAATTTAACACCTTCTACGCCTTCAACAGCCATTAAAGGTCCTACTACTTCAGTAACTGTTTTATACTCTTTAAGCATTATAGAACCCCTCCTTCGCTGATTAATCTATCAATTTCCGCTTTTAATTCCACTTCTATTTCATCCATTTTGCTTAATTGCTCTTCTGGTATATATTTACTTCTAGCAATCTTATCTCTTATTTCTAAATCTAATATCTTTTCTAAATAAACACCAGCATCTAATGCTCTTCTAGCTTCATACATAAATAATATAACTAGTTTAAGCATTCTATATTGCTTTTTAAGTGAAGCATAAGTATCAATTTCATGGAAAGCATTTTGTTGTAAGTAATCTTCTCTTATTGATTTAGCTACTTCTAACTTTAATTGATCTCCCTCTGAAAGTGCATCTTTACCTACAAGTCTAACAATTTCTTCAAGGTTTGCTTCTTCTTGAAGAAGAGCCATAGCTTCTGTTCTTAATGCTGACCAATCGCTAGCAACATTTTCATTCATCCAGTTACCCATTTTTTCTAAGTATAATGAGTATGATGTTAACCAGTTTATTGATGGGAAGTGTCTTCTATATGCAAGTTGAGCATCTAGACCCCAGAAAACTTTAACTATTCTTAAAGTTGATTGTGTAACTGGCTCTGAAATATCTCCACCTGGAGGAGATACTGCTCCTATAGCTGTAACAGCTCCTTCTCTTCCATCTTTACCTAAAGTTACAACTTTACCTGCTCTTTCATAATAATCAGCAAGTCTTGATCCTAAGTATGCTGGGTAACCTTCGTCTCCTGGCATTTCTTCAAGTCTTCCTGACATTTCTCTTAGAGCTTCTGCCCAACGTGATGTTGAATCAGCCATTATTGATACTGAGTATCCCATATCTCTAAAATACTCAGCTATAGTAATACCTGTATATATTGAAGCTTCTCTAGCTGCAACAGGCATGTTTGATGTGTTAGCTATAAGAACTGTTCTCTTCATTAAACTTTCACCAGTTTTAGGGTCTATAAGTTCTGGGAACTCATTAAGAACGTCAGTCATCTCATTACCACGCTCTCCACATCCAACATAAACAACTATTTCAGTATCTCCCCACTTAGCAACTTGGTGCTGAACAACTGTTTTACCAGCTCCGAATGGACCTGGAACTGATGCTGCTCCACCTTTAGCAACTGGGAAGAAAGTATCTATAACTCTCTGTCCTGTAACCATTGGTTCTACTGGATTTAACTTTCTTGCATATGGTCTACCTTTTCTTACAGGCCATTTTTGCATCATAGTTAATTCTCTTTCACCTTTTGAAGTTTCTAATACACATACAACTTCTTCAACAGTAAATTCACCTGATTTTATTTCTTTAACGGTTCCAACTATTCCATATGGAACCATTATTTTATGAAGTATAACTGGTGTTTCTTGAACAGTACCAATTATATCTCCTGCTTCAATTTCATCCCCAACTTTAACAGTTGGTGTGAAATCCCATTTCTTTTCTCTATTTAATGATTTTACTTCAACACCTTTTGTTAGGAATGAACTATTAGCTGCTTTCATAAAAGCATCTAATGGTCTTTGTATTCCATCAAACATTGCTTCCATAAGACCTGGTCCTAGTTCTACTGAAAGAGGCTCTCCAGTTGTAACAACTGGATCTCCTGGTCCTATTCCTGAAGTTTCTTCATATACTTGAATTGAAGCCTTATCGCCTCTCATTTCTATGATTTCACCGATAAGTCTTTTTTCACCAACTTTAACAACGTCAAAAACGTTAGCTTCATCCATGTTTTCAGCTACAACTAACGGTCCTGAAACTTTGATAATTCTTCCAGTTTTCAAGATATCTACCTACCTTCTATAAAATATTAACGCCGACAGCTTTTTCAACGTTATCTGAAATTCTTTGTTTTCCTATGTTTAAAGTTCCCTGATTGCTTGGAATTAATATTACAGCTGGAAGTAACTGTCTTGTATATCTTTCGATAGTTTCTTCAATATCTTTAGCCACATGTTCAGTTACAAATATAACTGCGTAATTATCTCTTGCCATTTTATCTATAGCTTTTCTTGCTTCGTCAGATTCTACTACTGGAAAAACATCTATTCCTAACGCTTTAAACGCTAAAACTGAATCTTTATCTCCAACAACTCCAACTTTTTTATACATAAATATCACGCAGCCTTTCTCTTATTACTTCCTCAGTAATATTATTAAGCTTGCCAACCATTATAATTCTAATCATTTTTATTTCTGTTTCTTTTGCATAAACATATGACATTATTCTGTCAGGTCCAAAAGTAACAAGCTTTGCATCCTTCATAAGAGCCATAACATAATTATCACTTAATTTTTCTAAAAGATTTGCAGAACCAGTTGATATATAAGCTTCTATTCCTTCTCTTACTACATCTGAATAAGATGAAGAATTTAACTTAGATATTATACCTTCTGGTGATTCATTTAGCATAGAAACTATAGCATCTTTACTAATAGCTCCACCATCTATCATAACTTCATTTGCAAAATCTCTTCCCTTATTTTGCTTTTTAATTCTAAGTAATGTTCTAACATTATTTAAATCAATTAAAGCATTAACATATTTATCAACAAATCCATAATTTAAGCTTTTTCTAATCTCCATCATTTCCTTGAACATAAAATTATCCAATATTATGTCAACTTGTTGAGGGTCTTTAGTAGCTTCAAATTGTTCTACCGTATTTAATACAGCTTTTTCCATAGAAGATCTTAACTGTGAATAATTTTCTCCATCTATTTTACGCTTTAATTCATTCACATCTTCTCTACCTAAATTGATAAACATATATGAAAAATCTTTACCAAGGAATTTACCTTTAAGTATAGACTTTAAGTTATGATATTCATATTTAATTCCCATTAAATCTATAATTTCTTTAATTGGGCAAATCTCATATACTAAATCATATACTCTCTTTAATTCAGCACTTAAAATTTCTTCATAATCTGCTGCTCTTTTCACATTTGACATTACATTTGAATACTCAGTTTCTCCAAGTATTTTTAATGCATCATTTGCTGAATGACTTTCTATCATTCTTTCAATTTTGGTCTTATCAAGGAGTCTGGTTTCTAATACCCAAATTCTTGACAACGCTTGGGTAAATTGCATTACATCCATCTGTCATCCTCCTTAATTAAATAACACCGTTGCTACTTCATACTCCAATTCATCTCTTAATGAATTAACTAACGCTTCATAAGTGCTATTTATTTCTACACCATTTTTCTCTAATATGAAACCACCTTTAAAGCTTCCAACTTCTTTACTTAAAGTTAAATTACCTAAAAGTCCTTTTTCAATTAAAGCATTATTTATTTCTTTTAAAAACTTATCATCAACTAATGATAATCCTTCTGAATTTAAAACTAAAGTTTCATCTCCAGATATATTCATTGAAATTATAGATTCTTTAACAAAAGTTAAAAACGCCTCTTTACTTAAGTTATTTAATGCATCAATGCTATTAACAAATACTTCATCTATTATTTGTTGTTTAGCTGCTAACTTGTTATTTCTAACTTTTAACTCTGCATTAGATAAAATTCTTTCCTTTTTAGTTTCAGATTCTAAATTAGCTTTTACTAAAATTTCTTTTTCTAATTCTTTTGCTTTGTCAATTTTTTTTGAAAGAATTTTATTTTTTTCATCTTCTGCAGAAGCTAGAATACTCGCCTTTCTTTCTTCCGCATCACTTAAGATTTTGGAAGTTAGATTATTTATATTTGACATATTAAAATCTCTCCAATCCTAGAATGTGCTTAGAATTTGCTTACTAACATGAATGAAATAACGAATCCTAATAATGCATATGTCTCAACCATCGCAGCTAATATAATACCTTTTGTGTTATGCTCTGGCTTTTTAGCTAATATTTGAATACCTGCAGCAGCAACTTTTCCTTGAGCAATTCCTGACCATAAACCAGCTATAGCTATTGGTAAACAAGCACCTAAGAAATATAAACCTTGCTCTAAAGTCATACCTTGAGCCATTTTACTAAATACTAAGAAACCTATAACAAATCCATATAAACCTTGTGTACCAGGTAATAATTCTAATACTAATGCTTTACCAAACTTTTCTGGTTCTTCAGTTACTAATCCTGTAGCAGCTTGACCAACTAAGCCAACTCCTTTTGCTGAACCTATACCTGATAAACCTACTGCTAATGCAACACCTAATGCAGCAAAAATTAATCCTCCGTTATTTTGAATAAAAAATTGAATCCAAGTCATATCCATGATAAAAAATCCTCCTAGTTATTTTTAGTTCTTTTTTAAATTAACATATTTTTCTGAAGCTTTAAATGGTGCGAATGGTTTTCCGCCACCCTCATAAAATTTTGAGAAATACTCAACATATTGAAGTCTTGCTGTATGCACATATGCTCCTAATAATGATAATAATAAGTTAAATATATGTGCTAACAAAAATAATACTGGTCCAAATATTATAGCTGCTATTCCTGGGAATTGACCTATTAATAGATTAAATGCACCTGCTATAGATCCACCTGCTAATCCTAGCGCCATAAGTCTTGTATATGAAACTAAATCTCCAACATATCCTGTTATTCCATATAAAGCATAAAGACCTTGCCCTATTTGAGCTCCTTTAGTTTCTTCAGCTCTACCGCCAGTTAATACAATAACTATCATACCAAATATCATTGCTCCAATTGCTATTTTAACAGCTATATCTGGTAAAGCTAATTGGGCACCTAAAGCAATTACACCAATTGAAACTAAAGTAATAATCCATGATCCAACATCATAAAAGGCATCTTTTGGTTTACCTAACTTTACTAACGTATAAGCTTTTAAAGATAATCCAAAGAATATTTGTATTACTCCTAAAACTATTGACATAATAAGTATTTTGTTAACATCATTATTTGGGTCAATAAATCTAGGTAATGGTAACATATCTCCAAAGAATGAACCATAAATTAATCCAAATAAGATAGTTGGAAAACTTAAATATAAGAAGAACTTAGCAAATTGTTTTTTGCTTTCTTCTAAATTTAAAAATTTAACTGCAATTAATGAAGCAATAAGCATTACTAAGCCATATCCTGCATCTGCTACCATCATTCCAAAGAATATTAAGTAGAATGGAGTTAGAAATGGAGTAGGATCTACTTCATTATATCTTGGGTAACTATACATTTCAGTTACTGATTCAAAAGCTTTAGTCATTCCACCATTTTTAAGCTTTATTGGTACATCATTAATATCTTCTTCTTTAACTTCTTCAAAAGTTAAATAGTAATCATCACCAAGAACTTCTTTACATATAGCTTTTAATTTATTATTATTATCAACCATATTCCATCCTTGAATAGTAACTACTGTTTTTGTTTTCAAGAAATTTTTAGAAACTGTTTTTCTAGTTACTTTGTTATAAAGATAATCATACATTAATTGTAGAATTTTTTCTTCATCTGTAAATGTAAATAACTCTTTTTTAACTTCAATAATTTTTTCATTTAATTCTTGAATTTCATTTTGAAAATTTGAAATTAGATTACTTGGAATGTCATTATAGTCTGTTTTAAAAGTACTAAAGCCAAATCCTCTAAGTATTTCTATTGTTTCATCTTTCTTATCTGTATTAACAAGAACTAAAATATTACTTTCATCATTATTACTTGATATTATTTCTACATATTGTTCTGATAATTTCTCAAGCAACTCTTGTTCATACTGCTTTGCAATAGTTCCAATGAAGTATGATGTGCTTTTTAAATCTTTTAAAGATTTAAATGGTGCATCTAATGATACCCATGGTCTTAATACATCAATTTCTCCTTCTAGTTTAGTAATTTTTGACTCTAAACTTGAAAGATGCTCTTCTTTTTCTTTAACTTTTTTATAAACTTTTTCCCAATTAGAATTTTTTATTTTATCCTCTAATTGCTCCATTGTTAAAGATTGTCTGTTGTCTTGCAAAGCCTTAAGTCCTGATTCTTTCGGCACATATTGCGTTAAGAATTCTAGGGCTGATTTAGCTTTTGATAAATCCTCTTCATACTCTGCATACTTTGAATCTACATCATCTTTTTCCAGTTCTTTAAAATCTTCATTTTTTTCAAACTGTTCTTCATCTTGTAAGTTAATAAACTCTACTTGTGAAAAAGCTTGTAATTTACGAAGAAGTTCTTCTTTTTGAGATTCAAATGTAAGCAAAGTGAATTTATTCATCTTAACTATTGCCATGCATCTTCACTATCCTCTCAACAACTATTTTAGTAGCATTTTCTTTTTTATCATTAGACATATTAAGAATTTTATCTACTTCTTCTTTTCCTTTAGCTAAAACTGGTTCAGCTTTTTTATTTCCTTCTTCTAAGGCATCTTGTAAAATACTTTCTCTTTTAGCATTTGCAGAATTTAATATTTTATTATATTCTTCATCTGCATTAACTGTTGCTAATCTAACAATTTCCTTAGCTTGTGCTGTTGCTTCACTAATTATTTGCTCTGATTTAGCTTCAGCTGCTTTAATCTCTTTTAATGCTTCTATTGCCAAAGTTTCACCACCTTTATAAGCAAATTTAATAATATATATTAATACTTAATATAGTATTAATTAACACTTAGTATATTTATATATTATACACAAAATTAAACATAATTCAACATAGAATTATTTATGTATACATTTACACTGAAATTTTATTAATTTTCATATAAATTTTTATATTATTTTTGAAAAATAAAACTTACAGTAATAGTATACCCTATTACTGTAAGCTTATTATACTTTAAATATATTTTTAATTCAAATATACAAGAAATTTATAATTTAATAAATGAATCATATCCAAAAACTTCTTCGTTAAATACTAAATAACTTTTATTAAATTTAACTTCTTCATCTTTCACATAAGCTAAAATATCTATTTCAAATTTTTCTATATGTATTTTTTTAAATATATTTTGTATTTCTTTTGCTTTATTTTTTAATTCTTTTTCTTCTTTTTTATCTAAATCTCTAAATAAAAAGTCTGGAAGCCACTTTTTCTTGTTAAAACATAAATAATCAAATTTAACTATTTCTTTAAGTAAATTTGCGTCATTTCCATTTAATTTATCTTTATTAAAATCTACAAGCATTTTATAATATTCTACATTTCCCAAACTTCTTTTAAATGCACCTTTTTTTTCAAAGTACATAGCTAAATTATAATAAAAATCGAAAGGATTTTCAAATTTATCTAGAAAAAACTTAATTGAATTCTTAAATTTACATGAATTATAATATTTATCAACTATCTCTTCAACTTTTTTCAACATTAAAAGTTCATCATAGCTAATATCTTTATTTCTTAATATTTCATAAGGTGCATAAGGAGCATAAATTATTCCCCATTTTTCCGCTTCATCTCTCATAGATGATCCTTTTAAAAGTTTTAAGAAACCTAACTGTATTTCTTCAGGTTGTAAAGAATGTACATCATTAAATGATTTCTTAAAAGAATTTAAATCTTCACCTGGAAGACCTGCTATTAAATCTAAATGCTGTAGAACATTATTAGCACTCGCTATTTTAAGCACTTTATTTCTTAAGTTTTCAAATGTTATCTTTCTATTAATATTTTTTAATACATCTGGATTAGTGGTTTGAACTCCTATTTCTAATTGAAATCTATTTTTAGGAGCCTTATTTAATATTTCAATCTCGTCCTCTTTTAAAAGGTCCGCTGCTATTTCAAAATGAAATTTTGTATTTGTATCTTGTTCACTTAAGAACCTCCAAATTTCTTTTGTAAACTCCCTATTACAATTAAATGTTCTATCAACAAATTTAACTAATTTTAATTCTTTATCCATAAAAAACTTTAATTCTTTTTTTACTCTCTCTAAGTCTAAAAATCTTACTCCATGCATAACTGAAGATAAACAATATTTACACTTAAAAGGACATCCTCTTGATGCTTCATAATATACTATCTTATTTTCTATATTGTCTTCATATGTATATGGAAATATAAGCTCATTCATATCCATTTGAGCCCTTTCTCCATTAAACTGAACTCCCATATTAGTTTTATAATATAATCCTTTAATCTCTTTTAAATGTTTTTTGTTAAGTTTATATTCAACAAATTCTCTGAATGTTTTTTCTCCTTCACCTACTATTACATACTCCCCTAGATGATTTTCTAAAAATTCCTTTGCCTCATAAGATACTTCAGGACCCCCATATAAAATTTCTATCTTGGAATTAACTAATTTTATAAGCTCTGCTAACTTATTTATATATTCCATATTCCATATGTAACAGGAGAAAACCACCACATCTGGTTTTTCCTCCATAATTCCCTCTAAAATCTTTTCAATTCTGTCATTAATAGAAAATTCTTTAATGTCTCCTTGGAAATTTAAGTCCTTTGTATATGCTCTTAAATATCTCACTGCTAAATTGCTGTGAATATATTTTGAATTTACTGCTGTTAATAGTATTTTCATCCTTAATGCTCCCTCTCCTTATAGCTTTAATGTATATTATTTTATCACAAACTTTAGTTTCCTGTATTTCAAAATATTTTTCAAGTACTTTTTCTAATGTATTTTCTGTAAAATCTATAAATGGGCTTAAATTATTAAAATTAAATTCTTTCTTTCTACCATTAGGTAATAATACATTTATTTTATCTTTTGCTATTTCTTTTTGCTTTTTTTCTCTATCCCAAATATATAAAATACCTCCAAATTTTAAATTATACCATATTTCTTCTATTATTTTTTCTTTTTCTAAATTTGAACTTATTTGACTTAAAGAAAAAAACATAACTCCATTATCATATTTATAATTTTCCTCTAGATTATCTTCATAATAATCTACACTAATTTCATCACTATAATTTTTTAAAATATTATATATTACTCCATAGTTGTCATTTCCTACATCTAAAGTACTTCCTTTGAAACATATATTACTCATATCTAGACTTAAAATATTTTCCATAAACGTCTCTCCTTTTACATAAATTTACAAAGTAACCTTTAAGATATAATAACTCTCTATTTTTAATAAAGAGTTATTACTATATTTTTAACTGATTTTTTCTTCGTTAAATAATTTTATAACCAAAGTTATGCTCATAAAAATTGTTGATAGCAATAAAAAAAACATTGCTATCATATTGTTACTATTATTTTTACTATGATTAAATACTTTAAATAAATAGCCGTTATTTTTATCTAATAAATATAATTCTCCCTTATAGATTTTCATATCTTTCACATTAGCATTTTTATATAATTTTATTGTATTTTTAACTGCACCTTCTTTTAATATATTTATTAAAACTCCCCTTTTCTTATCAAAAGTAAATATAGAATCTTTTTCTCCTAAAACTCCATCTCTATCAATACATAAAGCAGTTAAAGCTACTATATCATTATGTTGATAAAAGGGAGAGTCTAATTTAGATGATGGATGCTTTTCTAATACAAAATTAACAGTTGTTTTATTTTCTTTAAAAAATCTTGGAGAATTAACAGGATCTCCTCCACTATAATCTGGCCATCCATACCAGTTTTCATCTCCCTTTAATTCATATATATAATCAACATCATCATGTATTGGTCTAAATCCCTTATCTTCAATTCCTCCTACAACTCCATAAACTTTACCCTCACTATTGTAATCAATTCCTTCTATATTTCTTACACCAAAACAATAAAGCTCATTTTTTTTGCTAGTTAAATCAATTCTAATAACAGATGCATTCCCTATTGGACTATCTTTAATTTCTTGCCCCTTTTTAGTTGTAATATTATACTCTACAAATGCTCCTGTTTTATTTTCATTATAATTTCTACCTGATAATATAAGCTTTTTAGGAGATAAATCAAATTTTTCTCCTTCTTTATCAACTATTCCACTATTAGTTGCTGCTCCAATTGATAAATATATATAATTATCTTTTATCATTAATTTGCACTCTTTAAATTCTCCTTCATTAGGAATGTTCTCTAAGATTATCTCTTGCTTTTTTTCATCAATATAATAGCCTTTTAATTTATTTTTACAAGTATAATAAATTACTCCATTAAAATATTCAATATCATATATGTCTGAATCTTTTTCTTCAAACAAAATTTTTTTCTGCCTATTTGAATCAAAAATTAATACTTTATTATTAATAGCTACATATATGTTATTTTTTTCATCTAATGCTAATGCATTAGCTTTTTCAACCCCTTTTAAAATTAATTCATTATTATACTCACTTTCAACATAGGCTATTCTCTCGCCTTTAACATAAAAAATAACAAATGCTATTATAATAGCTGTTCCTATCAACATAATTGTTGAAATTACCCTTTTCATAATACCTCCTTTTTAACTTTAGCTATTCCTTTAAATTTGTATTTATAAAAATATATGCTTTTTATTCTTATAAAATAAATAAATTTAATATTTTATAAAATACTTTGTTACTAAACATAATTTTATTTACTTTATGTATATTTATATTATGAAATGAATAGTCATTAATTGTGGAACTTTTCATAAGGTGGTGTATTATTTGAGTAGAAATGATTTTTATAAAAATTCCTTCGTATTAACAGCTTCTAATTTAGGTACAGGAGTATTGGGTTTTATATTTTCTGTATATCTTTCAAAAGTTCTTGGAGCAGAAGGAATGGGGTTATATGGTTTAATAATGCCTATATATAATTTATTTATATCATTAATGACGGCTGGAATTGTTGCAGCTATTTCAAAAATTACTGCTGTTTATGCTGCTAATGACGATTATAATAATATAATCAAAACTATGCGTACTGTAGCAATTTTTAATTTTATATGGTGTTTTTTCATCGGAATATTTGTATTTTTTCTCTCTCCTATAATAGGAAACTTATGGGTAAAAGATCCTAGAACTGTTAAAGCTATTATGATAACTTGTCCTGCTATGGTCTTTATTTCTTTATCTAATATACTTAAAGGATTTTTTTATGGTACTTCTAAAATTACTATGCCTTCTTTAATAGATATTTTAGAAAAAGCATTAAGAATTTTAACATTAGCACTATTAATTTTTATATTTAAAGCTGAAACATTAGAAAATTTAGTTGCTTTAGCTTATATTGCATTATGCTTAGGTGAATTGCAAAGTTTAATTTTATTATATGGATATTTTAAAGTATTAACAAAAAAACTACCCACAACACCTAAAAAAAGAGAGGGAAGAGCACAGCTTTTATTTGATGTTTTAATAACATCATTTCCTTTATGTTTAAATGGATTTTTAATGAGTATTTTTGGTACACTTTCTGCATTAATCGTACCTAGAAGATTAATGTTAGCTGGCTTTACTTATTCAGAATCCCTTGCTCTCATAGGAAAATATTTAGGAATGTCCTTAGCCATTGTTACTTTTCCTATAATAATAGTATCTTCCATAAATACCATGCTTATTCCAGATTTATCACAAACTATAAACAAAAAAGATTATTATTCAGCAATTAAGCGTATTAAAGAAGTTTTAAAAATCGCTTTTTTAATAGGTATAGCAACTACAGTCATATGTCAATGTGTACCAGATTCTTTAGGAAAATTATTTTTTGGAAGAAGTGATTTAGGCGATTTTATAAAAGTTTCATCTTTAATAATGCCTATAGTCTTTACCTCTAATACTATGTATGGTATTTTAAATGGTTTAAATAAACAAAATGTTATTTTAAGAAATACAATAATAACAGAAATTTTAGAAATAGTTTGCTTGTTTATATTTACTTCAATTCCTTCTATAAATATTTATGGATACGCTTTAACTATGTTTTTAGTATCATCTTTATCCTTAAGTTTAAATTTATATGAAGTTTATAAAACCATTGATATAGAACTTTCATTGGCTAATATTTTAATATATTTATTAACAGGAGTTCTTTGTTTTATATGCTTTAATTGTTTTTCTTTACAATTATCTTATTTAGACTATAGATTACAAACATTTATAGTTTCATTTTTCACTATAATTACTTTTTTAATTATTATACTAGGTGGTAAAATAAAATATTTTTTCAGAAAAAATATTTCAAAAAAAGCTTATTAAAAAGAGCATGGATTATACCATAATATAAAATGATATATTCCATGCTCATTAACTTTTTTTAAAAATTTCTGTTTACTTATTAAATTAAATTATTTACTACATTATGAATAAATGCAGTCATCTTACCTTTTTGCATTTTTTGTGTTCTAGCATTAATTGCAACTGGTCTAGATTTTTGTTCATACTTATCTATTGCAACTATTTTCACATTATATAAAGTATTAGCTTTTAACCCTTCTAATGTATATTCTGTATTTTCTCCTGAAACTCTTGTTAACTCTACACCATCTTTGTATATAACATATTCTTTTATTGCTTCACTTACTTTAGGAGATTCCCAAGATACTGTTATTGTGCTGTCTGTAGAAGAACTAGCTTTTAAATTTTGTACCTTTCCTGGTTTAATTGGTGTTACTGAAGAATTTTCTTTTACTTTAACTTTTTTATCCTTTAATTCAAAGCTATGAATTACTCCTTCAGCATCCCCTATTTCAGCTTTTGTAATAGCTATATTTGTTTCTTCTGCTGTTGCTTTTGAAGTTAACTTAACATTTATAAAATCAGTACCTATTGGTAATCCATCCCCACCTAAGGAAGCAACTATTAATCTTACAGTTCCATCTTCTTGTGGTTTAGCCATTAAAGTAACATTTTCATTTAAACTTTTAGCTTCTTTAAAATCAAATACTGTTGGATCATATGAAAGTACATAGTCAGCCGCATACGCATTAATTTCTTCTTTTTTACTTTCTATACCTAATGTTACATTTAAGTCTTCTCCAACTTTTATTTCATTTTCTGAATTTATTGATGTAATACCATCTACTTCTTCTTTTGCTATATTACCATACGCATTAAATTCTGCTGCTGATGCATGTGAACCATGACTTGCTGTTACTTCTAATTTAATAAATTTAGCTTGAACTGGATCTAACTCAATAATTTTCGCATCTGAATTATTTTCTAAAGTTCCCTGTTTTACTTCCGTGAAATTAACTCCATCTATACTAACATGCAACTTATATCCTGTTATCGTACCATTTGGAACACTATCTTGTCTTGGTACATATCTTACTTTATTAATTTCATATATATTATCTAATTCTAATTGTAAATAATGAGGTGGCTGGGCTGGATTTGATCCTGACCACTCTGTATGCCAAAAAGTACTTAAACTATTATCTGAAGCTTTGCTTGCTGGCGTATTCTCTTTATTAGTTTCTTCCGATGAAGCTGTTACTTTAACAGCACTTGGATCAATCATAGTTGCATCAAAACTTAAAGCCTCATTTAAAAATGATACTGCAACTTTTTCAGATATTTTAGCCCAAGTTCTACTAACATCTGCTTTATTAGCTTCTGTTTGACTCTTTAACTGTTCATATAAATCATTATCTTTATTTAATTGTGCTACAATCATATCTAATGCTACTTTATCATAATCTGCTAATTTTCCAAATAAATCAAGCTGTCTTGAACATTCATCTAAAATATTTTGTGGTAAATTTGCTTTTAAATTAGTATAAGCTTCTTTCATTTTATTAAAACTAGCATATAACTTTTCAATTTCATTTGTAGCATCTTCTCTTGCACTTAATTTTTTCCATAAATTATCCATATCTTCTCTCATCTCTGGCGCATCTTCTCTACCAGTATGAGCCCAACTATTATCCATTCTAGTTGAATGATTTGCAAATACTTTCATATCCTCTGCTAAATCACCATATAACATTTCAATAGCTCTATTCCAAGCTTTATCATAATCATAGTTAGCTGTATTCCATGAATAATCTGCTGCTGTGTGTAAAGAAATTTTAGATAAATCTGCGTGTTCCATCGGATTCATTGTAAAGAAATCCACATATTGATTTAACCCTAAATCTAACCCATGTGTTGGTCCTAAAGCTAATTTATTTTTAAAATAATCTGTTACTGGATAGTTCCACCAAACAGCCATTTGCCTATTATAAATTCCACTTATTAATTCTGCATCTGAATTAGGAATTTCATTAGTAACAACTCCTGGACCTGTATACATTACTTCAATATCTTTAGATACAGTTTCTGCAAACTCCCTTGTATATTTCTTAGGTTGTCCATTTGAAACCATCGCTCCTGTATCATATTCCGTTGGAACAGTTATAAGAGGTTTAATATCTCCTTTAGCTTTAATAAATTCTTCATTAACCCTATTTAAAACAGTAGCTTGCTTTACAGCACTTTTATCTTCTATATCATCATAATAAATTGCAAAGCTTCTAACCCCCATGTCATATAAAGACTGAAATTTATTTATTAAAGCTCTAAAATCTTCTTCTCCTGCTTCACCATCAAATCTAATATCAATACCTGGTGAAATAGCAAATACAAAATCTACTTTGCTTTCTTTAGATGCATCTATCAACTCTTGCATTCTTGTCATTTCACTATCTGGATATGGATCTCTCCATTTTTCTCTATGATATGGATCATCTTTAGGAGCATAAATATAAGTATTCATTTTATTTTCCCCATAAAACTTAATTTGATCCAATCTATCTTGATGAGTCCAAGGTGTTCCATAGAATCCTTCAACTATCCCTCTTGCACTCATAGTAGGATAATCACTTATAGAAACTTCTGGTGTTACAATGCTTTCTGATTTATTTTGAACTAATTGCTTTAATGTTTGAACACCATAAAATGTTCCAACCTCATCCTTACCTTCAATTAATATAACTCCTGGAGCTTGTCCCTCCTGATTAGCTTCTAAAACATAACCTTGATCTCTTAAATCATTAGCTCCATTAATTTTCAATTCTTTTTGTACTCTATCCATTTCTGGAATATCATCTTCAACTTCTCCTATTATAAGAGTAGTTGATAGGTCACTATATTCTGTATTTATGCTAATTTTATTAGCTTTTAAAAATTCATTTAAAACTTTTACTGCATCCTTATCAGCTTTATCTGCACCTATTATGTTAACTGATGTGGTTAATTCAAATCCTTCTCCTATTATATCTAAATTTTGAGGAGTAGGACTTAAATTAGGCACAGAAATTGTATTTACTTTTTCTTGTACTTTTTTTGGCGCTGCTGCTTTAACAGTAGTTCCTATTAAACCATTAATTACAAAAATACACGAAAATGCCATTGCTATTATTTGTTTTATTTTTATCTTTCTCATATTCCCTCCACATTGTAAAGATTTACAAGAATATAATACCTCTTTTGTTATATTATGTCAACTAATTATATCTATTTTTCTGTTTTTTTAAATTTAAAAACAGAAAAGACATAAAAATATTTTTTAAAAGTTTTTATGTCTTTTATTAAAATCTAAAATTTAATATTTGAAATTTGTTTAAACATATTTATTTCTTTTTCAGATTTAACTTCATGAAGGCTTTCATTCCAATTTTCATCAAATTTTATTTTAAATATTTCTATATTTTTATTTTCAACTTTAGTCATAGCTACATATTCACTTCCACATATAAGCTTTTGCTCTAATATTTCATAATCAATTTTATTTCCTTTTTCATCTCTAAAAGATACTATTTTTTCTTCTAACATAAAGTGTACCTCCTTAACATTAATAAATTTATTATTAACCTTAATTTTAATATTATTCCTTTTAAATAAAAAACTGAAGTATCAAAAATTTTTGATACTTCAGTTTTTACTTTTATAAGTATTTTCTTAAAAACCTTGGCATAAATTTTAATATTTTTGGAGAAATATCTTGTATATCATTTTTCCTAATTCCACCTAAATATAATAAAGCATGTAAATATCCTAAACTACCAACTGCTACTATTATCAATATAATTGGAATTCCAATTAAAATATTTAATTTAGATAAATCAATTAATAAACTTATAAGATATTTTATTATTATTATTATAGCTGACATATATATAGAAGCTATAAAAGGCTTAATTATTAGTTTTAACATAGATATTTTAAATTTTAAAGTTTTTCTCATTCTAAAATGATTTAGTATCATTGAAATAAAAGATGCTATAGTAGTTCCTATAACAGCACCAAAAATATTTATTTCAGGTTTAGCTACTAAAAAGAAATTTATTCCTACTTTAGCAATTAATCCAATACTTAAAGTTGCTAAAACATAATAAAATTGATTTACACTTTGTAAAATTACATTTTGTATAAGAACTATTCCCATAAGTGGTAGAGCTACCGCCCCCATTACCATCATCATATAACCATCAGATGAACCAAACATATAAATATATATCTCTTTTGCTAATAAGGCTAACCCAAAAGTAGCTGGAATAGATACTATATATACCATTCTTAAAGAAAAACTAACCTTAGTTTTTACTTCTTTTTTATTTTTTAAAACATAAGCTTTAGATATAGCAGGTAATGCCATAAACCCTAAAGATGTAATTATAATCATTGGTACGTTTAATAAAGTCTTATATCTTGTAGATAATAAACCATATACAACAGTTCTTTCTGGTTCTTGAAACCCAGCTATTGCTAATCTGTTGTTTATAGTCATCATATCAATTACATTTCCAAAATTCTGTAACCCAGCACTTAAAGTAATAGGTAACCCATACTTAATTAATTTTCTTAATATAGTTTCTCCACTAACTCTTCTAATATTATGATTTTGTTTAACTTTAGCTTCTTTTTCTACCCCATAAATATTATATATATATATAAAATATATTACAGCAATTAATGCTCCTATCGAAGTTCCTACGGTTCCTCCTGCTGCTCCTAAAGCTGGTCCTGCATCTGGTCCTAATTTAGTAGCAAATGTGGTATTACCTGCTTTCATTAAAAAGTATGCACAAATTAAACTTAATCCTACATTCACAACTTGTTCTATTACTGTGGCAACCCCTATTGGAATTACTTGATTTCTTCCTTGAAAGTAGGCTTTGTAAGCAACTAAAACTGAAGTTACCATTACTGTTGGTGATAGAAATACCAAACCATATACCATTTGTGGATTATTACTTAACTTTGCTATAATAGGTGCTCCTAACATCATAACTAGAGTAAAAAAACTTCCCAAAATTAATAATATCGTTCTTGACATTTTAAGTGTTCTCAAAGAATCTCTATAATTTCCTTCAGCATTTAATTCTGCTACATATTTTGAAATAGCTGTTTGTATTCCTACATTAGTTAGCGCATATATAAATACAAAAACCTCATATACTTGACCATATATTCCCATTCCCTCTTTGCCTATTATTCTAGTTAAAAGTGGTACATATAATACTGATATAACTTTTGAAATTATACTTGCTAAAGAAAGGATGGCAAATCCTTTACTTATAGATTGTTCTTTCATAAAATAAAATCCCCTATTCTAAATTACAAATTTAAATACATCTCTCTTTATTTTTTTAAACATAGGTGGTAATCCTTGTGCTATTGTTTTATTTCTTAAATATGTAAATTTTTCTGGTACATCTTTAAAAATAACTTTATATGCATATAAAAATTGATAATTTAATCCAAACTTATTATCAAAAAATGAATTATACTTATTATCACCATATTTGTAATCTCCAATAATAGGATTTCCTAAATAAGCTAAATGAGCTCTTAGTTGATGACTTCTTCCTGTTATTAAATCTAATTCTAAAAAAGAATAAGCTCCATTAGTTTGAAGAACATTTACTTCCATAGCTATTTTTTTTGTATTTGCTTTAGGAGCTTCAAAAATTTGAGCTACATTATTTTCTTCATCTTTTGTAATATATGCCTCATATTTTCCTGGCTTAATTTTTCCTTTAACTAAAGCACAATAATATTTCTTAACTTTTCTTTCTCTAATTAATTCATTTAATATTTTTAAAGACTCAAAGTTTTTTCCAAAGAAGACTATACCAGATGTATTCCTATCTAATCTATTGCAAGATGCTGGTGTAAATGTTAATTCATTTTCTGGCACATAATCTCCTTTTTTATATAAATATGAAAGAACATAATCTGTTAATGTAGGAGTTCCGTTTTTGCTATCTGAATGTACTAAAACCCCTGGCCATTTTTCAACTAATAATATATTTTCATCTTCATAAACTATTTGTAATGAGCTTGCATCTACTTGTTGAAAATTTAATTTTCTCTTTTCTTTTTTTACCACACTTTGAAGATATTTTATTTCTATAACATCTCCTTGTACTAAGGAGTATTTTTCCTTTTGTTTCTTTCCGTTTACTCTAATATCTCCTTTTCTAAGTGCTTTAAAAATTGCACTTAAAGGCACATCTTTAAGATACTTTCTTAAAAATTTATCAAGTCTCTGACCTGCTTCATTTGTTCCTATCTCTATTTTCACTATTAATTCACACTCCTAAAATTTAAATGTTAACTTTAATAAATAAACTTTTGCTTTTTATAGAGTAATATTATTTTACTCTCTTGTCAAATATCTAAAAGCAGCCTCACTTTGAATAGCAACTCCTATTGGTAATAAATCCTCATCAATATCAAATCTACTATTATGAGCTGAGTATGTTATATTTTTTTCTTCATTTTTAGCTCCTAAAAAATAAAATGCCGAACTTCTTTCTAATGCAAAATATGCAAAACTTTCTACTCCAAGTTTAGGTGCTAATTGTTCTGTAACATTTTTTTGTCCTATTATTTCTATAGCAGCTTCTTTTAATAATTCAACAACAGTATCATCATTATATAAACAAGGATAACTTTCTTCAATTTCTATTTCATATTCACCTCTCATAGCTGTACACATTGATGCAACAATTTCTTTAATCCTCTTTTTAGCAAAAGCTCTATCTTCTAAAGTCATAGTTCTTATTACTCCTTTTAAAATAACTTCATCAGGAATAATATTTTGAGCTGTTCCTCCATTTATACTTCCCACTGTAACTACAGCTGGATTTACAGGCTTTATTTCTCTACTAACTATAGTTTGTAATGCTAATACTACATGTGATGCTATTACAATTGGATCTATTGCCATATGTGGATAAGCTCCATGTCCACCTCTTCCTTTTATTTTTATAGTAAATGGATTAGAAGCAGCATTAACAACGCCTTTTTTTACCATTATCTTTCCAACTTCTAAAGTTTCTTCTACATGCAATCCAATTATCTTATCTACTTTAGGATTTTCTAAAACACCTTCTTTTATCATAAAAGGAGCTCCACCTATTGTTTCTTCTGCTGGTTCAAAAAATAATTTTATAGTCCCTTTAAATAAATGTTTATTTTTATTTAATAATTTTGCTGCTCCTAATAATATTGTTGTATGTGCATCATGACCACAAGCATGCATTTTTCCTGGCACTTCTGAGGAATAGGAGCAAATCTTTTTATCATTTATAGGTAATCCATCAATATCTCCTCTTAAAGCTATACATCTCTTACTCTTTGTATCCTCTTCTAAAGTACCTTCAATAATTCCACATATCCCTGTTTTAGCAACTTCAATATAAGGTATATTTTCTTTTGATAAAAACTCTTTTATTTTACCTGATGTTCTCCATTCTTCAAAACCTAATTCTGGATGCTTATGAAAATCTCTTCTCAAATTTATTAACTCATCTTTTAATTCTAATGCTTCTTTTTTAAAATCTATTTTCATTAATATATTCTCCAATCTTATAAATAATATATAATTTTCAATATAATAAGAATTATATAT
>NZ_WHJC01000022.1 GCF_009295725.1 Clostridium tarantellae | reverse complement strand
GTTATGATTTTGATAGTCCATGGTGATTATCCCCCGTGTTTTGTATTTTGTTTTGCGATTAAATCATAACACAGGTTAATCCACTATGGATTTTTTATTTAGTTCAATTTCATTTTACAATTAAGCTTTATTTTTATACTTTAATTAAAACTTTAAAAACTATAAAAATATTATATACAAAAAAAAGAGAGATAAAATATCTCTCTTCATTGAAATCCACAACATTATCTCTTTGAGAACTGTGGAGATCTTCTTGCTTTTTTAAGACCGTATTTCTTTCTTTCTTTCATTCTTGGGTCTCTAGTTAAGAATCCAGCTTTCTTTAATTCTGGTCTTAAATTCTCATCAGCTTTTAATAAAGCTCTTGATATTCCGTGTCTGATAGCTCCAGCTTGACCTGTTAATCCACCACCATGAACGTTAACTAAAACATCGAATTTATCTTTTGTTCCAGTTAATACTAGTGGTTGGTTAACTATAACTCTTAAAGTTTCTAAACCGAAGTATGATTCTATTTCTCTTTTATTTACTACAACTTTACCTTCACCTGGTACAAGTCTTACTCTTGCAACTGATTTTTTTCTTCTTCCAGTTCCCATGTATTGAACTTTTGCCATTTGAAATTCCTCCTCCCGAGCCTATATTAGTATCTTAACTCAAGTATTTCTGGATTTTGAGCTGAATGATCATGCTCAGCACCTCTATATACTTTTAATTTCTTTAACATTTTTCTTCCTAAAACACCAGTTGGAAGCATTCTTCTAACTGACTCTTCGAAAGCAAATTCAGGTTTTTTAGCTAAAACTTCTCTGTATGGAGTCTCTTTTAATCCACCTGGATATAAGCTATGCTTTCTCATTAACTTTTGGTCTAATTTCTTACCAGTTAAAACAACTTTCTCAGCGTTTATAACTATAACGAAATCTCCACAGTCAACATTTGGAGTAAATGTTGGCTTGTTCTTTCCTCTTAATATTGAAGCAACTTGGCTAGCAACTCTTCCTAGTGGCTTTCCAGCAGCATCAACAACATACCATTTTCTTTCAACTTCTTGTGCTTTTGCAATGTATGATTTCATCGTTTTCCCTCCCTAGAATATTTCAATTAGGTTTCATTAAATGTCCTTAAATTTATGTCAAGATTCTAACCATCATGAATCTTATACATTTCTCTCTTACAAACAAATATCATTATAATACACGCTTACGGGCGTGTCAATACATTTATATATATTTAATAAAAAACTTTTTCTAAGCATAATCCCATTGCTGGTACACATTTTCCGGCATTTTCTCTTATTCCATCCTCAATAATCTTTTTTATATCTTGCGGCTCTATTTTTTTAGTACCTACCATTAATAAAGTACCCACTATTATTCTAACCATATTATATAAAAATCCATTTGCTGAAATATATATCTTAACCTTATCTTTATAAGCTTCTATATATAAATCTGTAATTGTTCTAACTGATGTCTTTACTGAGCTTCCTGTACTTTTAAAAGCTTTAAAATCATGAGTTCCTATAAAATACTTACAAGCATCTTGCATTAAATTGATATCTAATTTTTCCTTTACATGGTATACAAAATTTCTTTCTATTGCAGGTGATTGTAATCTATTTAAAATAGTATAACAATATGTTTTTCCTTCACATGAATATCTAGCATGAAAATCTTCTCTTACTTCTTCAGAATACATTATTGTTATATCTTTAGGTAATTTTGAATTTATTGCTTCTCTAAATTTTTCTGCTGGTATTTTAGAATTAGTTTTAAAATTAGCTACAAAAGCTTTAGCATGAACACCTGAATCTGTTCTACTACTACCTATAATTTCTATATCTTCTTTTATAACCTTGCTTATAGCACTTTCTATTCTTTCTTGAATAGTATCTTCTTTTTTTTGTTTTTGCCATCCACAATAATTTGTACCATCATATTCAATAACAATTTTTATATTTCTCATTTATATCATCCTTTTAGTTAAATAAACCTAATTATTAAACTAGCTACAAATAATAAAGTAAATATTCCATATGATATAAAATCATATTTACTATACTTTAAACATTTCATTCTAGTTCTTCCATTTCCACCTCTATAGCACCTAGCTTCCATGGCCATAGCTAATTCATCAGCTCTTCTAAAAGAACTAATAAACAAAGGCACTAATAAAGGAATTAAGCTTTTAGCTTTTTCAATTATATTTCCTGATTCAAAATCAGCTCCTCTAGCTTTTTGAGCTTTCATTATTTTATCAGTTTCATCTATTAAAGTAGGAATAAATCTTAATGCTATTGTCATCATCATAGCTAACTCATGTGCTGGAACTCCTATAACCTTAAATGGTGATAATAAATTTTCTATACCATCTGTTAATTCTATAGGTGATGTAGTTAAAGTTAATAAAGATGTTCCAATAATCAAAAATACTAATCTTAATGCCATAAATATTGCTGTTCTAACGCCTTCACTATAAATATAGAAAAATTTCCAATGCCATAATAATGTATCTGATGTTCCTTTTATCATAAATATATTTAAAGCTGCAGTTATAATAATTAAAATGAATACTGGTTTTAACCCTTTATATATATACCTTAAAGGAACTTTAGATATATATATGCTTCCCCCTATAAATGCTAATATAAATAAATATCCATAAAATTTATTTATAATAAACAATGTTATAACAAATAAAAATGAAATTATTATTTTTGTTCTTGGATCTAACTTATGAATAAACGAATTTCCTGGAACATATTGACCTATAGTTATATCTTTTAACATAATTTTATATCCCCTTCTAAGTTATGTAATATTACTATTTAAAACTTTTAATATAGCTTCTTTTGCTTGTTCAACAGTAAATATTTCTTCTGATATATTAAAGCCTTTCTTATTTAATTCTCTAACTAAATAAGTTACTTGTGGTGCCGCTAACCCAATTTCCTCTAATATATTAATTTCTTTAAATACATTAGCAACACTACCATCTAATATTATTTTACCTTTATTCATAACTATTACTCTATCAGCTATTTTTGCAACATCTTCCATACTATGACTTACCATAATTATAGTCATATTATAATCTTTATGTAATTTTTTAATTTGTGATAATATATCATCTCTTCCTTTAGGATCTAATCCCGCTGTTGGTTCATCTAAGATTAATACTTTAGGCTCCATAGCTACAACACCTGCTATAGCTACACGTCTTTTTTGTCCTCCACTTAAATCAAAAGGCGATTTATTTCTGTAGATTTCATAATCTAATCCAACCATATCCATTGCTCTTTTTACTCTTTTCGTTATCTCTTCTTGGGATAATCCTAAATTCTTTGGTCCAAATTCAATGTCCTTTTCAATTGTTTCTTCAAATAATTGATATTCTGGATATTGAAAGACTAAGCCTATTTTTTTTCTTATCTCATTTAATTTTATTCCTTTATCATATATATTTACCCCATCAACAATTATATTACCTGAAGTAGCCTTTAATAATCCATTTAAATGTTGAATTAATGTTGACTTACCTGAACCCGTATGCCCTATTAATACAATAAATTCACCATTTTTAAATTCACAATTAATATTATCTAAAGCAATTTTTTCAAAAGGAGTCTTTGGCATATAAATATGACTTAAATTTTCTACTTTAATTGACATAACGCACTCACCATCTCATCTATATTTAAAATTTCTGTTGATATATCTATTCCTAATTTATTTAATTCATATGATAACTCAGTTACTTGTGGTACATCTAAACCTATTTTTTTCAAAGTTTCTACTTGTGAAAAAATTTTTCTCGGAATTCCTTCCATTATTATTTTTCCTTTATCCATTACTATTACTCTATCTGCTTGTGCTGCTTCATCCATATAATGAGTAATTAATATTATTGTAATTCCAAATTTTTTATTAACTTGTTTTATAGTCTTTATTACTTCTTTTCTACCTGATGGATCTAACATAGCTGTTGGCTCATCTAAAATTATGCACTTTGGTCTCATAGCTAAAATTCCTGCAATAGCAATTCTTTGCTTCTGACCACCTGATAATAAATGTGGTGCATGATTTCTATATTCATACATTCCTACACTTTTTAAACTATCATCAACTCTTTTCCTAATTTCAATAGGGTCAATTCCCAAATTTTCTGGACCAAATGCTACATCTTCTTCTACAATTGTAGCTACTAATTGATTATCTGGATTTTGAAAAACCATACCTGCTGAACTTCTTATATTCCATATATTCTCTTCATTTGAAGTATCAAGATCATTAACAAAAACCTTTCCATCACTTGGCAATAACAATGCATTCATATGCTTTGCTATTGTTGATTTTCCCGAACCATTATGTCCTAATATTACAACGAATTCACCTTTATTAATTTCCATATTTACATTATCAATAGCTATTTTCTCTAATTTCTTATCTTTTTCTTCTTCATAAGTTGTATATTTAAATAATAAATCCTCACATCTTATCATATTACTCATAATAATTCCTCCATTATAAAAGAGTTATATCTCAACATTAAGCAAATATATGTAAAACAACTAATAATATAAATCAAAAGCTCTAAAAGTTGTAATAATTTATCTACTTATAAAATAATACTATTATAAGTTTTATTTTGTAAATAGACAAAATATATAAATATAATAAAACGGGGACTAAGTTTAACTTAATCCCCTAAAAGTATTATACTAATTCAAGTATAACAACTTCTGCTCCGTCACCTCTTCTTGGACCTACTTTATACATTCTAGTATATCCACCATTTCTCTCAGCGTACTTTGGAGCTACGTTATCAAATAAATTTTTAACTACTTCTTCTTCTGTTACAAAAGCTAAAACCTGTCTTCTAGCATGTAAATCTCCTCTTTTAGCAAGAGTAATCATTTTCTCTGCAAGACTTCTAGTTTCCTTAGCTCTTGTTTCAGTTGTCTCTATTTTACCATGCTTTAAGAAACTTGTAACAAGGTTTCTTAACATAGCTTTTCTTTGATCAGTAGGACGACCTAACTTACGATATCCTGCCATGGCTTTACCTCCTTACCTACTCTTCATTTAGTCTTAAATTTAAGCCTAACTCAGTTAATTTTCTCTCAACTTCTTCAAGAGATTTTTTCCCAAGATTTCTAACTTTCATCATATCATCCATACTCTTAGCTGCAAGCTCTTGTACGGTATTGATACCAGCTCTTTTTAAACAGTTATACGATCTAACTGATAGGTCAAGCTCTTCGATAGTCATTTCTAAGGCTTTTTCTTTTTTATCTTCTTCTTTTTCAATCATTATTTCAACGTCGTTTGCATTATCTGTTAAAGTCATGAAAAGTTTGAAGTGTTCTATAAGAATTTTTGCTGAAAGCGAAATTGCTTCCTCAATTTTAATAGTTCCATTAGTCCAAATTTCTATAGTAAGTTTATCATAGTCAGTAATTTGACCAACTCTTGTATTTTCAACTGTAAAGTTTACTTTTTTAACAGGAGTATATATAGAATCTATAGCTATTGCTGATAATGGAAGTTCTTCAGTTTTGTTCTTATTTTGAGAAACATAACCTCTTCCTCTATTAACTACTATTTCCATATATAACTTACCATTTTCATCTAATGTTGCTATATGTAGATCCTTATTTATAACTTCTACATCTCCATTAGTTTTTATATCTGCACCAGTAACCAATCCTGGTCCTTGTGCATCTATATAAATAGTTTTTGGTCCTTCGCCTTCCATTGTTAATGCTAAAGCTTTTAAGTTTAAGATTATCTCTGTAACATCTTCTTTAACACCTGTAACAGTAGAAAACTCATGAAGAACTGAATCTATTTTTACTGATGTAGGCGCTACTCCTGGTAAAGAAGAAAGTAATATTCTTCTTAATGCATTACCAAGAGTAATCCCATAACCTCTTTCAAGCGGTTCTACAACAAATTTGCCGTATGTTCCGTTTTCATTTGATTCAACACATTGAATGACTGGCTTTTCTATTTCTAACATTCACAAACCCTCCTTAATATTAAAATGGCAACCTTATACCGAGGGCAACTGATCCAATCTTAAAAGTACTTTCAAGATTAATTATTATTTGCTGTATAACTCAACAATTAGAGTTTCGTTAACTGGAACGTCAATGTCCTCTCTAGTTGGTTCAGCTATAACTTTTCCTTCAAAGTTTTCTACATTTGCTGATAACCATTTTTGTAATGCTTTTGGATTCTCAACAAAAGTTTTAAACTTCTCAGTTCCTCTGCTCTTTTCACAAACAGTTATTACATCATTAATAGAAACTTTAAATGATGGAACATCTACTTTTTTACCATTTACTAAGAAATGTCCATGAGAAACTAATTGTCTAGCTTCAGTTCTTGAAGCACCGTATCCTAATCTGAATACAACGTTATCTAATCTCATTTCTAATAATCTTAATAAGTTTTCACCGGCAATTCCTTTCATTCTTTCAGCTCTTTCATAAGTGCTTCTGAATTGTCCTTCAAGAACTCCGTATATTCTCTTAGCTTTTTGCTTTTCTCTTAACTGTGTTCCGTAGTTAGAAATTTTCTTCTTGTTAGCTCCATGTTGTCCTGGTGCATAACTTCTTCTAACAAACGCACATTTATCTGTAAAGCATCTATCCCCTTTAAGGAATAATTTCATACCTTCTCTTCTACATAATCTGCATGTAGCGCCAGTATATCTTGCCATTAATTACACCTCCTGTTACGTTACTAAACTCTTCTTCTTTTTGGTGGTCTACATCCATTGTGTGGAATTGGAGTTACATCTTTAATTAAAGTAACTTCTAATCCAGCTGCTTGTAAGCTTCTGATTGCTGCTTCTCTACCAGCACCAGGGCCTTTAACATAAACCTCAACGCTTTTTAATCCGTGTTCCATAGCTGCTTTAGCTGCTGTTTCAGCTGCCATTTGAGCTGCAAATGGTGTGCTTTTTCTTGAACCTTTAAATCCAAGTCCACCAGCACTTGCCCAAGATAATGCATTACCTTTAGCATCAGTTAAAGTAACTATTGAGTTATTAAAAGTTGATTGGATGTGTGCTGCTCCATGCTCAACATTTTTTCTTTCTTTTCTTCTTCTAGTCTTTTTAACTTTTTGAGCTGCCATTGTCTTCCCTCCTTAACTATTTCTTCTTGTTAGCTATTGTCTTCTTAGGACCTTTTCTAGTTCTAGCATTAGTCTTAGTTTTTTGTCCTCTTACTGGAAGACCTTTTCTATGTCTTATTCCTCTATAGCAACCAATTTCAATAAGTCTCTTTATGTTAAGAGCTACTTCTCTTCTTAAGTCACCTTCAACAATCATTTCTTTTATTATATTTCTGATTGCATTAACTTCTTCTTCAGTAAGATCCTTTACTCTTGTATCAGGATTAATTCCTGTTTCTTTAAGAATCTTCTGTGATGTAGGTAATCCTATACCATATATATAAGTTAGACCTATTTCAACTCTTTTTTCTCTTGGTAGGTCAATACCTGCTATTCTTGCCATTAAATTTACACCTCCTGGTAATTGAAATGTACTTAATCGTAAATCAATGTTTTACTTAAAGTTTTATATTTTAAAATTTTAGGCCAGTAGATTTTCCACTGCAGCCGCACCCAAAATTTACTTACATTATTAATTAAATGCCTATATAATAATATTTTAGTTTTGTGTAAAAGTCAATAAGAATTCACACCCAATTGACTAAATTATTATATTATATTGCGCCTATTAGCCTTGTTTTTGTTTGTGCTTAGGATTTTCACAGATTACCATTACTCTTCCTTTTCTTTTTATAATTTTGCACTTTTCGCAAATAGGCTTAACTGATGGTCTTACTTTCATCGCTAACCCTCCTTATTTTGCTCTCCAAGTAATTCTACCTCTTGTAAGATCATATGGAGATAACTCCACAGTTACTTTATCTCCTGGTAAAATTCTTATGAAGTTCATTCTTAACTTTCCTGAAATATGAGCTAATATTGTATGCCCACTTTCTAATTCTACTTGAAACATTGCATTAGGTAACGATTCTAAAACCGTTCCTTGCATTTCTATTATATCATCTTTTGACATAAGGTAATCAAACCTCCTTGATAGTGCCATTAAGTTTTATAAATTTTTTAATTTTTAAATCTATATTTTTATTTTGTGATAATATTGATAATTTTATATCATCACTTATCACATCAGTAAGCAATAAATGCTTTAATTTTTTCTTTTTTGGCATGTTATGTGTTTTATTATAACCATTAGCAACAAGAACATAATTTTTATCAACTATATTAACAATTAAATATAGAGAATCCTTATCTCTTCCTGCTTTAGAAATAACTAATCTGCCAATTAAGTTATTGTTTTGCAACTTATTCACCTCAAGGTTACCTTAGTCATAAATTTACTTTACCATAAGTAAAGGATAATTTATAACTAAGCAACACATATTAAACTATTTAACAAGTGTTAATATTTCGGGACCATTTGGTAAAATTGCAACTGTATTTTCATAATGTGCAGAATATAATTTATCTGCTGTTACTACTGTCCAATTGTCCTCTAATGTTTTTACATGGTAAGTTCCTGTATTAACCATTGGTTCTATCGCTAAAACCATTCCTGACATTAGCTTTGGACCTCTACCTGGCCTACCGAAATTAGGTACTTCTGGATCTTCATGTACTTTTCTTCCGATTCCATGTCCCACATAGTCTCTAACTACTGAAAATCCATTAGCTTCAACATATTGTTGTATTTCATGAGAAATATCTGTTAATCTATTACCTACCTGTGCTTTTTCAATACCTTTAAAAAAACACTCTTCAGTAACTTTTATAAGCTTTGCGGCATCTTCACTAACATTTCCTACTGCATATGTTCTTGCAGCATCACCATGAAAGCCATTTAGAAAAACTCCACAGTCAACTGAAACTATATCGCCTTCTTTTAATTTATACTTTCCTGGTATTCCATGTACAACTTGCTCATTAACAGATATGCATAATGAAGCAGGAAAACCATATAATCCTTTAAAGGATGGCTTAGCTCCATGCTTAGTTATAAATTCTTCAGCTATTCTATCTAATTCCGCAGTAGTAATACCAGGTCTTACTTTCTCCTCAAGCAGATTCAAGGTTTCACCAAGAATTCTTCCTGCTTTCCTCATTAGGTCGATTTCAATTTCATTTTTGAGAATTATCATTACTCATCGCTCCCTAATATTTTACAGATACTTTCAAAGACCTCGTTTATTGCTTTAGTTCCATCTACTACCGAAAGCTTATTTATATTATTATAAAAATCAATTAGTGGCTGTGTCTGTTTTTCGTATACATCTAATCTTTCTGATACGGTCTCTTCAGTATCATCTTTTCTTTGTATAACATCTGATCCACAAACATCACATTTTGTTGATATTGTTGGCGGATTAAACTTCACATGATAACTAGCTCCACATGAAGGACAGACTCTTCTTCCTGTCATTCTTTCAAGTATAAAATTCATAGGAACTTCTATAAGAAGTGCTGTATCTAAACTCTCACTTCTACTTGTAAGAAATTCTTGAAGTGCCTCTGCTTGATGAACTGTTCTAGGAAAACCATCTAATAGATATCCATTTTTACAGTCATCTTGTTGAAGTCTATCTTTAACCATGTTAATAGTAACTTCATCAGGAACCAATTGACCATTATCCATATAACTCTTAGCCTCCATACCTAAAGGAGTATTTTCTGAAATATTCTTTCTGAAAATATCTCCTGTAGATATATGAGGTATAGAATATCTATTACTAATGGATTTTGCCTGTGTTCCTTTTCCTGCTCCAGGAGGACCTAATAAAACTATCTTCACGGGCATCATCTCCATATTTTTCATTATATTGTTACTTCAAAAATCCTTGGTAGTGTCTCACTGTAAGTTGAGACTCTAATTGTCTCATTACTTCTAATGAAACTGATACTAAAATTAATACTGAAGTACCTCCAAATTGAATTCCTTCAAAAGGAGTATAATTAGCCATTATAATAGGAAGTATTGCTATTATTGCAGCAAATATACCTCCAATAAATGAAACTTTATTTAAAACTTTCTCTAAATAAATTTCAGTATCTTTTCCCGGTCTTATTCCAGGAATAAAACTTGCTGATTTATGCATATTTTCAGCCATCTCATCTGGTTTAAACGTTATTTGAGTATAAAACCAAGTAAAGAATATAGTAAGAATTGCATAAATCACAGGATACATCCATGTTTTAGAATTAAATGGACTCATTGGATTACTTATAATCCATTGAGACAATGTAGCATTTGGGAAAAATTGTGCTATAGTTATAGGAAAACTCATAACTGACATAGCAAAAATTATTGATATAACAGTTGATCCTATAATACTTAAAGGTATATGTGATGATTGACCTTTAAATACTTTATTCCCTACAGCTCTTCCAGCATACTGAACATGAATTCTCCTTTCTGCTAAAGATAAGTAAATAACTGATGCAATAAGCGCTATTATAAATATTACAAATAACGCAATTTCTACTATATTTACTGTACCATTTTTACCTAATACGTAAATTTGGTAACCTGTTATTGGTAACCCTGAAATAATATTAGCAAATATTATTAAAGATGTTCCATTACCAATACCTTTAACAGTCATTTGATCACCTAACCACATTAAGAAGGTAGAACCTACTACTAAAGTTAGGATTATCAAAAATACGTTTATTGCAGATGTATCTTTTAATGCTCCAGCATTAAGTATAAGTACATAACTACCATAGGCAGTTATTGCTCCAATTAGTACAGAAGCATATTTAGTGACTTTTTGGATTTTCTTTCTTCCATCATCACCTTCTTTAGATAATTGCTCTAAACGTGGAATTGCAACTGTTAATAATTGCATTATAATTGACGCATTAATATATGGCACAACTCCTAAAGCTAAGATACTAAATCTACTTAAAGAACCACCAGATATCAAATCATAGAAGCCTATTAAGCCTCCCTGTTGCGTCATAGCTTTTATAGCTTGTGTGTCAACTCCAGGAACAGGAATGTAACTTCCCATCCTGAAAATTGCAACTAATAACAAAGTCCATAATATCTTTTTTCTTAGATCTTGAACCTTCCAGGCATTACGTAGGGTTGATAGCATGATTAATTCACCTCAACTTTTCCTCCAGCTGCAACTATTTTTTCAGCTGCTTGCTTTGATAACTTGCAACCTTTGATAGTTAAGTTCTTTTCAATGTTACCATTTCCTAAGATCTTAACTCCATCCATTAGTTTACTTATTACTCTTGTTTCAAGTAATAATTCTGGAGTAACTTCTGTTCCGTTCTCAAACTTATTTAATCTATCTAAATTTATTGTTACAAAACTCTTTGCAAATGGATTAGTAAATCCTCTCTTAGGAAGTCTTCTGTATAAAGGCATTTGACCTCCCTCGAAGCCTGGTCTTACTCCACCACCTGATCTAGCGTTTTGACCTTTTTCACCCTTACCAGCATTTCTACCTAAACCTGAACCAGTACCTCTACCAATTCTTTTAGGAGCTTTTTTGCTACCAACTGCTGGTTTTAATTCATGAAGTTTCATAGCTGACTACACCTCCTCCAAATTATACTTCTTCAACTTTTAGTAGATAATTTATTTTATTTATCATACCATTTATTTGAGGAGTTACCTCATGCTCTACCATTTTACCTATTTTTCTAAGTCCAAGGGCATGTGCAGTAGCGATATGGTCTTTTTTTCTTCCAATTAAGCTTTTAACTAATGTTACCTTTACCATCGCTATCCCTCCTAACCTAATATCTCATCAACAGATTTTCCTCTTAATTTAGCTATATCTTCAGCTGTTCTTAAGTTTGCTAATCCGTTGATTGTTGCATTAATCATGTTTCTTGGGTTATTAGAACCTAATGACTTAGCTCTAACATCCTTTACTCCTGCTAATTCAAGTACTGCTCTTGCAGGACCTCCAGCGATAACTCCTGTACCTTCTGAAGCTGGCATTATTAAAACTTTTCCAGTACCGAATCTACCATATATTTCATGCGGAACTGTAGTGCCTACCATAGCAACATGTACTAGGTTTTTCTTAGCATCTTCAATTCCTTTTCTGATTGCTTCTGGGATCTCGATTGACTTACCCATTCCAACGCCTATATGTCCGTTTTCGTCTCCAACAACAACTAAAGCGCTGAATCTGAAGTTTCTACCACCCTTAACAACCTTAGTAACTCTGTTTATATGAACAACCTTTTCTTTAAGGTCTAGTGTGCTAGGATCGATTCTCATGTGTTTCCCTCCTTATAGATTAGAATTTTAAGCCTGCTTCTCTTGCTGCGCTAGCTAAAGCTTCAACTCTTCCATGATATATGTATCCGCCTCTATCGAATACTATTTCAGTGATTCCTTTTTCTATAGCTTTCTTCGCAACAAGCTCTCCTACTAACTTAGCAGCTTCTTTATTGCTTCCTTTTGCTTCTATAGCTTTATCTAAGCTTGAAGCAGCTACTATAGTAACAGCATTAACGTCGTCTATTACTTGAGCGTATATGTTTTTTTCGCTTCTATATACAGAAAGTCTTGGTCTCTGTGGAGTTCCGAACACTTTCTTACGAACTCTTAGGTGACGCTTTTCTCTAGACTGTTTTCTGTCTGCCTTTTTGAACATAAGGTTCACTCCTTTCTATTATTTCTTACCAGTTTTACCTTCTTTTCTTCTGATCACTTCGTTTGAGTATTTAATTCCTTTACCTTTATATGGCTCTGGCTTTCTCCATGATCTTATGTCAGCAGCAACTGCTCCAACTTTTTCTTTATCTATACCTTCAACGATAACCTTTGTTGTTCCATCTAATTTGAAAGAAACTCCTTCAGTAGCTTCTACTTCAACTGGATGTGAATATCCTAAGTTCATTACAAGTTTACTTCCTTGTAATTGAGCTCTATAACCAACTCCGATTAACTCTAAAGTTTTTGAATATCCTTGGCTTACACCAACAACCATGTTGTTGATTAAAGCTCTTGTTAATCCATGAAGTGCTCTGTGTTCTTTAACATCACTTGGTCTTGTTACAACTACTTGAGCATCTTCAATAGCTATATTAATGTCTTTGTGCATAGCTTTCACTAATTCACCCTTAGGTCCTTTTACTGTAACAACATTTTCTGGTGATACAGTAACAGTTACGCCTGCAGGGATAGCTATAGGTGATCTACCTACTCTTGACATAATTGCACCTCCTGTTAATTTGGATACATAATTTTACATATATATTTCAATCTACAATCTCAATCTAAGTTAATTTAATCTAAAAAATTACCAAACGTAGCAGATTACTTCTCCACCTAAGCCTAATTTTCTAGCTTCTCTATCTACTACTAATCCTTTTGAAGTTGATACTAATGCGATTCCTAATCCATTTAATACCTTTGGCACTTCATCTTTCTTGCAGTAAACTCTTAAACCTGGCTTTGATATTCTCTTTAAACCAGTTATAACTCTTTCTTTATCTGCACCATATTTTAAAGATAATCTTAACATAGGAACTACACCATCATTGTACTCCTCTATTCCTTTAAGATATCCTTCTTGTAATAATAAATTTGAAATAGCCTTCTTAACTGTTGAAGAAGGTACTTCAACTACTTCATGTCTTACCGCGTTCGCATTTCTTATACGAGTTAGTAAGTCTGCGATAGGATCTGTCATAACCATTATATTGTGCCTCCTTTCACTATACTAGTATATTACCAGCTTGCCTTCCTACATCCAGGAATTTCACCTTTATAAGCTAATTCTCTGAAGCAGATACGGCAAATTCCGAATTTCTTTAATACAGAATGTGGTCTACCACATAATCTACATCTAGTATAAGCTCTTGTTTTAAATTTAGGTTCTTTTTTCCATTTTTCGATCATTGCCTTACGAGCCATGTGTATCCCCTCCTTAATTATTGAGCGAATGGCATTCCAAGGAATCTTAATAATTCTCTTGCTTCTTCGTCAGTGTTTGCTGTTGTTACGAAGATAATATCCATTCCTCTTACTTTATCTACTTTATCATATTCGATTTCTGGGAATATTAATTGTTCTTTAACTCCTAATGAGTAGTTTCCTCTTCCATCAAATGACTTGCTTGAAACTCCTCTAAAGTCTCTAACTCTTGGAAGAGCTATTGACATTAATTTATCAGCGAATTCATACATATTTGCTTTTCTTAATGTAACTTTACATCCTAAAGGCATGTTTTCTCTGATTTTGAAGTTAGCAACTGATTTTTTTGCTCTAGTTAAGATAGCTTTTTGACCTGCTATTATTTGTAAGTCATTAACAGCTGACTCTAAAACTTTAGCATTATCTTTAGCTTCTCCTACACCCATGTTTATAACTATCTTCTCAAGTTTAGGAACTTGCATTATATTCTTATATCCGAACTTTTCCATCATAGCTGGAACAACTTCTTTAACATATTTATCTTGAAGTCTTGTTGTCATGTAATGGACCTCCTTTCACTTCTTATAGTGTTTCTCCACACTTTTTACATACTCTTATTTTTGCACCATCTTCTAATAATTTATGGCTGATTCTTGTAGCCTTTTTACATTTTTCACAGAATAACATAACTTTTGAACTGTTTATAGCTGCTTCCATTTCAACTATTCCACCTTGCATGTTTTGTCTGTTAGGTTTTTGGTGCTTCTTAACTATATTAACTCCTTTAACTACTACTCTACCAGTCTTAGGAATTACTCTTAAAACTTCACCAGTTTTACCTTTATCTTTTCCTGATATAACTACTACTGTGTCGTTCTTTCTAACATGTACCTTCATCTTAGCCACCTCCTAATCTTGTATTATAGAACTTCTGGTGCTAATGATAATATTTTATTGAATTCCTTATCTCTTAGCTCTCTAGCAACTGGTCCAAAGATACGAGTTCCTCTTGGTTGCTTATCTTCTTTTATTATTACAGCAGCATTTTCATCAAATTTGATGTATGAACCGTCAGCTCTTCTTAAACCTCTAACTGATCTTACTATAACTGCTTTTACAACGTCACCTTTTTTAACAACTCCGCCTGGTGTTGCACTTTTAACACTAGCAACGATTATATCTCCAATGTTTCCATACTTTCTTTTAGATCCACCTAAAACTCTGATACACATAATTTCTTTTGCACCAGAATTGTCTGCAACCTTTAGTAAGGTTTGTTGTTGTATCATGTAATTAACCTCCTTTCAGACTTTAGACGATTATTTTGCTTTTTCTACGATCTCAACAAGTCTCCATCTTTTATCCTTAGATAATGGTCTAGTTTCCATGATTGAAACTCTGTCTCCGATTCTAGCTTCATTATTTTCGTCATGAGCTTTAAACTTAGTAGTTCTATTAACTGTTTTTCCGTATAATGGGTGTCTTACCTTTGTTTCAACTGCAACAACGATAGTTTTATCCATTTTATCAGAAACAACTCTACCTAATCTTTTCTTTCTTAATCCTCTTTCCACAGTTGTGACCTCCTTTCAGGGATTACTGCTCAACCTTTAACTCTTCTTCTCTAATTATAGTCTTAATTTGAGCTATAGATTTCTTTACTTCTCTTATTCTCATTGGGTTTTCTAATTGACCTGTAGCTAATTGGAATCTTAAGTTGAATAATTCAGCCTTAAGGTCATTTAGTTTAACTCTTAAATCTTGAGGATTGCTTGTTCTTAGTTCTTTTAACTCTCTAGCTTTCATTATTCTTCACCACCCATTTCCTCAAAATCTCTTCTTGTAACGAACTTAGTCTTTACAGGAAGCTTGTGTGAAGCAAGTCTCATAGCTTCTCTAGCTTTCTCCTCATCAACTCCTGATAGTTCGAATAACACTCTACCTGGTTTAACTACTGCTACCCAGTACTCTGGTGAACCTTTACCAGAACCCATTCTTGTCTCAGCTGGCTTCTCAGTAACTGGCTTATCAGGGAATATTTTTATCCAAAGCTTTCCGCCTCTTCTTATATATCTATTAATAGCTATTCTGGCAGATTCGATTTGGTTACTAGTAATCCAACCACAAGTTGTAGCTTGGATTCCGAAATCTCCGTAAGCTAGGAAATTTCCTCTAGTTGCCTTACCTTTCATTCTACCACGTTGTACCTTACGATGTTTTACTCTTTTAGGCATTAACATGACTATAGTCCTCCTTTCTTATTGCATCCTATGCGTTAACTTCTTCTTTCTCAACTTTTTTTGTTGGAAGAACTTCTCCATTGTAAACCCATACTTTAACGCCAATTTTTCCGTATGTTGTATCAGCTTCTGCGAAACCGTAGTCTATATCAGCTCTTAAAGTTTGTAGTGGAATTGTTCCTTCATGATATTGCTCAGTTCTTGCTATTTCAGCTCCACCTAATCTTCCTGAACAAGCAGTCTTAACACCTTTAGCGCCTGACTTCATAGCTCTTTGGATTGTTTGCTTCATAGCTCTTCTGAATGATATTCTCTTCTCTAATTGAGCAGCAATATTTTCAGCCATTAATTGAGCATCAGTTTCAACATTTTTAACTTCAACTATGTTTATTAAAACATTCTTTTCAGCTATTATGTTTGCTAAACTAACTTTTAATCTCTCTATTCCAGATCCACCTTTTCCAATGATAACTCCTGGTTTAGCTGTATATATATTTAACTTAACTCTTTTAGCAGCTCTTTCGATTTCTATCTTAGAGATTCCTGCTGTAAAAAGTTCTTTTTTAACGAATTCTCTTATTTTGCAATCTTCGATTAAGTTATCAGCAAAATTTTTCTTATCAGCATACCATTTTGCATCCCAACCTTTGATCACACCAACTCTTAGTCCATGAGGATGTACTTTTTGACCCACTCTGTTTCCCTCCTTACTTATTAAGCTCTTTCTTTAACAACAAGTGTTATATGACTTGTTCTTTTGTTTATTCTGAATGCTCTTCCTTGAGCATGAGGTCTGAATCTTTTTAATGTTGGTCCTTGACCTACAAATGCTTCAGAAACAAATAATCTGTTAACATCTAACTCATTATTGTTTTCAGCATTAGCAACAGCTGATTTTAAAACTTTTAAAATTACCTCAGCTGCATCTCTTGGAGTGTATTTTAAAATTGCGAAAGCTTCATTAACATTTTTTCCTCTTATTAAATCAAGAACAACTCCCACTTTTGTTGGAGACATTCTAACATACTTAGCTATAGCTCTAGCTTCCATCTAAAGTTCCTCCTTTCTGGGATTACTATTATTTTCTCTTTGATGATTTTTCGTTATAATCATGTCCTTTGTAAGTTCTTGTTAATACGAACTCACCTAATTTGTGTCCAACCATATCCTCTGATACGTAAACTGGAACGTGTTTTCTTCCATCATGAACAGCTATTGTATGGCCGATCATTTGAGGGAATATAGTTGAGCTTCTTGACCAAGTTTTAACAACTTTCTTGTCTCCACTTTGATTCATTTCTTCTATTTTATTTAAAAGACCAGCATGCACGAAAGGTCCTTTTTTAATTGATCTACTCACTAGAATTGCCTCCCTTCATAAACCTATTAGCGTTATGCAACCAAATTGTGAAGAGAATTATATATTCTCTTCAAACTATTTGTCGTTTCTTCTCTTAATGATAAATCTATCTGAGTATTTTTTATGCTTTCTAGTTTTGTATCCAAGTGCTGGTTTACCCCATGGAGTAACTGGACTTGGTCTACCTATAGGTGATCTACCTTCTCCACCACCGTGTGGGTGATCGCAAGGGTTCATTACAGAACCTCTAACTGTAGGTCTCCATCCCATATGTCTTTTTCTTCCAGCCTTACCTATGTTAACAATCTCATGAGTTGTATTTGAAACTGTACCAACAGTTGCTCTACACTCTATTCTAACATATCTCATTTCGCCTGATGGTAATCTTAATGTAGCATAGTTACCTTCTTTAGCCATTAACTGTGCTGAAGTACCTGCTGATCTTACCATTTGAGCACCTTTTCCAGCTTGTAACTCTATGTTGTGAACAACTGTACCAACTGGTATATTTCTTAATGGAAGAGCATTTCCTGCTTTTATATCAGCTTCTGGACCTGATACAATAACATCTCCAACTTTTAAACCAACAGGAGCGATTATGTATCTCTTCTCTCCGTCAGCATAAACAACAAGTGCTATATAAGCTGATCTATTTGGATCGTACTCTACTGTAGCAACTTTTGCTGGAACGCCATCCTTATTTCTCTTAAAATCAATTATTCTATATTTTCTCTTAGCTCCACCACCGTGGTGTCTAACAGTTATTTTACCTTGTGAGTTTCTACCACCAGTTTTCTTTAAAGAAACAAGAAGTGATTTTTCTGGAGCATTTGTAGTTATTTCTTCAAATGTTGGCATTGTCATTTCTCTTCTTGATGGTGTAGTTGGGTTAAACTTCTTAACTGCCATTTAAATTCCCTCCTTCTTTACGCTTATCTGGCCTTTCCGACCAATAACTGCTTAAAATTATTGCATTCCTTCGAAGAATTCGATATTGCTACCTTCAGCTAATGTAATTACAGCTTTCTTGTAGTCAGCTCTTTTTCCGATGTGAACGCCAACTCTTTTAGTTTTTCCTTCAACTCTCATAGTCTTAACATCTTCAACTTTTACATTGAAAACTTCTTCTACAGCTCTTTTAATTTGAACTTTATTAGCTGCTATATGAACTATGAAGGTGTATTTGTTCTCAGCCATAGCTGCCATACTTTTTTCAGTTATAACTGGCTTTCTGATTATATCATGGCTTGTTAATTTCATTATGCGTACACCTCCTCAATTTTGTTTATAGCATCTTTAGTTATCATAACTTTTTCAAACTTTAATAAATCATAAACATTGATATTATTAACTGGAAGTACTGATACTCCTTCAATATTTCTAGCTGATTTATAAACATTCTCGTTTGATTCAGCAGTAACTATTAATGTCTTCTTAACATCAAAAGCATTTAACATTTTAACAACTTCTTTAGTTTTTGGAGCAACAAATTCTAAGCTCTCTAAAACAATCATGTTATTATCTACAACTTTGCTTGTTAAAGCTGAAGTCATAGCAACTCTTCTCATGCTCTTTGGTATTGACATTCTATAATCTCTTGGTTTTGGTGCGAATACAACTCCACCTTTGATCCATTGAGGTGCTCTGATAGAACCTTGTCTTGCTCTACCTGTTCCTTTTTGTCTCCAAGGCTTGATTCCGCCTCCTCTTACCTCAGCTCTTGTTTTAGCTGATTGAGTTCCTTGTCTCTTATTAGCTAATTGTGCAACTACAACTTGATGTAATGCATCAGTATTAACCTCTACTGCAAATACTTGCTCGTTTAATTGGATGTCTCCAACTTTTTGTCCTTCTTTATTAAATAATCCTAATGTAGGCATTGTGCTTCCTCCTTTCTACAGAAATTAAGCCTTAACGCTGTTTCTTATAACTACTGTACCTTTATTTGGTCCTGGAATTCCACCTTTTATTAAGATGATATTTTTATCAGCCATTATTTTAACAACTTGTAAATTTAATACAGTTGTATTAGCTGCTCCCATATGACCAGGCATTTTTTTGTTCTTGAAAGTTCTTGATGGATCAGATGATGCTCCCATTGAACCTACTGCTCTATGGAACTTAGATCCGTGAGACATTGGTCCTCTTTGGAAATTCCATCTCTTAATTACGCCAGCGAATCCTTTACCTTTTGAAATTCCTGATACGTCAACTTTTTCACCTATTTCAAATATGTCAGCTTTTATTTCATCACCAACATTATAGTTAGCTATATCTTCTAATTTAAACTCTTTTAAAGTTCTTCTTAAAGATACTCCTGCCTTAGCAAAGTGACCTTTCTTAGGCTTGTTAACTAACTTTTCTCTAATCTCGCCAAATCCTACTTGTATAGCGTTGTATCCGTCAGTTTCAACTGTTTTCTTTTGAACAACAACACATGGACCAGCTTCTACTACTGTTACTGGAATAACTTTTCCGTTTTCATCGAATATTTGAGTCATTCCAACTTTTTTACCAATTATAGCTTTTTTCATGTGGTTACACCTCCCAAACGTATTAGCGGATTGCTCTGCAATCATAACAGTTCATTTTATTACTTCAATCTAAATATAAACTTTTATTATAGTTTTATTTCGATGTCAACACCTGCTGGTAAGTTTAATCTCATTAATGCATCAACAGTTTTTGGTGATGGATTAACTATATCGATTAATCTCTTATGAGTTCTTATTTCGAACTGCTCTCTAGAATCTTTGTACTTATGTACAGCTCTTAAGATTGTTATCACATCTTTTTCTGTTGGTAGTGGAACTGGTCCAACAACCTTAGCACCTGTAGATTTAGCAGTTTCAACTATTTTCTCAGCTGATTGATCTAATATTGTATGATCAAATGCTTTTAATCTTATTCTTATTTTTTGTTTTGACATTTGGTTTCCCTCCTTTTCATGTACGCTTTACTTCTAACGCACAACAGCGGATGTTCTGTAAACTGTCCCTGGTGTTTCACACTTTAAGACACTCCAAATCAGAACCCCTGTCGTTGGATTCGAGATCCTAACTACTCATCAAGAATTCCCCGGAAGTCCGGCAACCTCTTGATTCATCGCTGTTTGCTTTACAACTTCTTCATTATACTATGTATATAAACTTATTTCAAGTATTTTTTACATGGATTTTTATTTTTTATTTTAAATTTTTATACGCTAATAACAAAATTATCACTATAAATAATAATATACTATTATAATTTTTTTTCAAGAAGAATTTTATTCCTATATTATGTTGATTCTCTCACAGCATTTAAATATTTAAATATATATATCAAACAGTAATTAAATTAATAATTAAAATAGAAAATTTAAAAGACTTTTTTACAACAACTTATATTGTTATGGATGATATTTATAATAAGTTTATTGCAGATTCAATTAAATATATAAGAAATGTTAGTGATAGTAAGTTTTCTGATACTGAAATTATTACTATAAGCATAATGGGTAAAACAATGGCTATAGATTCCGAAAAGGCTTGGTTTAATTTTGTTAAAAAAAACTCCAAAGATTTATTCCCTAATATTGGAAATAGAAGCAGGTTTAATAGAACCAAAAGAAATCTATATAAAGTAATTTGTGAAATACGAAGTAAATTTTTTCTACAAACAATTTCGGTGACAAGATAGTATGCTTATCCCCGTATGTAATTTTGGTAGAGCTTATTTTAGTAAGTCATTCAAAGATATTTCATCTTATGGTTATTGTACATCTAAAAAAGAAAGTTATTTTGGTTTAAAATTACATGCATTAATTACTACCAAAGGATTTATAACAGACTTTATATTAACTGCTGCTAATATCGATAATAGAGAGACTTTATGGAAATTAACAGAGTCTTATAATGATATTAAAATCATAGGAGATAAAGTATATGTTAGTACAGAAATAGGTAAACAACTTGTATTAGAACAAAATATTTCTCTTTTAGCATTACAAAGAAAAAACAGTAAAACACAATTTCCTAAGCATATACGAAACGTCGTGTAGAAACATCATTTTCACAATTAACTGAGCAGTTTAATGCAAATAAAGTTCTAGCTAAAACTAAACTAGGATTAATGACTATGATTAGCATTAAAATTTTAGCTCATAATATCTCAATATTTAATAAACTTTTTGAGTGGAAATGAGGATAATATAGGAAAAATAAATTTAACTAGCACAATGCGTTTCTCTAATATTTGTATATTTAAATTTCTTTTCTATATAATAGATAAACCACATACAATATCTAAAGAAAAATCATCAATGAAAGTTAATTCTAACTATCTTCATCATTTTATTTCAATAATATTGTAGTAAATAATCTGACTCACGGACACTTATAATCCAATTTATGTAATTATG
>NZ_WHJC01000021.1 GCF_009295725.1 Clostridium tarantellae | reverse complement strand
TTCTCATGCTGAAGGTTTTAATACAACTTCAATAGGTAATAATTCTCATAGTGAAGGTATGGAAACTAAAGCTGAAGGGGAAAATTCCCATGCTCAAGGATTTAATACAATAGCTTCTGGTAATGCTTCTCATGCTGAAGGCTTTCAATCAAAAGCAAAAGGTAATAACTCTCATTCAGAAGGATTTAAAACTATATCTGAAAAAAACAATTCTCATAGTGAAGGTGAAGAAACTAAAGCAACTGCTATAAATTCACATGCTGAAGGAAAACAAACCACAGCTTCTGGTATTAATTCTCATGCTGAAGGTTTTAATACAACTTCAATAGGTAATAATTCTCATAGTGAAGGTATGGAAACTAAAGCTGAAGGGGAAAATTCCCATGCTCAAGGATTTAATACAATAGCTTCTGGTAATGCTTCTCATGCTGAAGGCTTTCAATCAAAAGCAAAAGGTAATAACTCTCATTCAGAAGGATTTAAAACTATATCTGAAAAAAACAATTCTCATAGTGAAGGTGAAGAAACTAAAGCAACTGCTATAAATTCACATGCTGAAGGAAAACAAACCACAGCTTCTGGTATTAATTCTCATGCTGAAGGCTTTAATACAACTTCAGTAGGTGATAATTCTCATAGTGAAGGTGAAGAAACTAAAGCTGAAGGTGAAGACTCCCATGCTGAAGGCTTTGATACAATAGCTTCTGGTAATGTTTCTCATGCTGAAGGTATTAGCACAGTAGCTAGTGGTGATGCTTCTCATGCTGAAGGTACTAATACAACATCTAGTAATGAAAATTCTCATGCTGAGGGAGAATCTACTCAAGCTACGGGAAAAAATTCTCATGCTGAAGGTTTTCAATCTATATCTTCTGGTGAAAACTCTCATGCTGAAAATAGACAAACAAGAGCTACAGGAAGGCATTCTCATGCTGAAGGATTTCAATCACAGGCAAATGGTGAAGCTTCTCACTCTGAAGGAAATGGTTGTAATGCTAATGGACAATATTCTCACGCTGAAGGTAGTAGTACATTAGCTTCTGGTAATAATTCACACTCTGAAGGTGGAGTTACAGAAGCTAAAGGTGAAGACTCTCATGCTGAAGGCTTTAATACTAAAGCTTTAGGTAAAACCTCTCACTCTGAAGGATTTAATACTGTTGCTACTAAAGAAAATTCTCATGCTGAAGGTTTTTATACTAAAGCTAATGGAATTAATTCTCATGCTGAAGGTAATGAAACAACAGCTCTTGCTAATAATTCTCATGCTGAAGGCTTAAACTCTATTGCTGAAGCCTTGAACTCTCACGTTGAAGGAGAATTTAATAAATCTATAGGCATTAATTCTCATGCTGAAGGTTATAAAAATACAGCTAATGGTGATTATTCTCACGCTGAAGGTTTAGAAACTGAATCTAATGGTGATTTCTCTCATGCGGAAGGTTTAGAAACTAAATCTAATGGCTATGGAGCTCATGCTGAAGGATTTAAAACCAAATCTATTGGAAATTATTCTCACACTGAAGGATTTAACACTACATCTCTTGGAGAGAATTCTCATTCAGAAGGAGAATTCTCTAAATCAATAGGTAAAAATTCTCATGCTGAAGGAAAGGAAACTAAAGCTGAAGGACAAAATTCTCATGCTGAAGGATTTAATACTAAAGCAAATAATATAAACTCTCATGCAGAGGGATTTAATAGTATAGCATCTGGTACTATAGCTCATGCTGAGGGAAAAGAAACTAAAGCTGAAGGAGAAAATTCTCATGCTGAAGGAGAAGCAACTAAAGCTTCTGGCTATTCTTCTCATGCTGAAGGATCAAATAGTATAGCTTCTGGTACTGTAGCTCATGCGGAAGGTAGTCGTACTCAAGCATCTGGTATTTCATCTCATACTGAAGGTCAAAATACTAATGCTTCTAATGATTTTTCTCATGCTGAAGGTATTAACACTAATTCTTCTGGTATAGCTACTCACGCTGAAGGCAATGGCACTGAAGCTTCAGGTAATTTCTCACACTCAGAAGGCTCTGCTAATCGAGCTTCTGGTATTTCTTCTCATGCAGAAGGTTCTAGGACTATTGCTTCTAATACCTCGTCTCATGCGGAAGGTCAAGGTACACAAGCATCTGGTATTTCTTCTCATGCGGAAGGTCTAATTACTCAAGCTTCTGGTCAAGGATCTCATGCTGAAGGACAAAGTACTCAAGCTTCTGGCGAATCTGCTCATGCGGAAGGTACTGAAAGTAAAGCTTTAGGGAATGTTTCTCACGCAGAGGGTACTGAAACCGAAGCTTCCGGAGAAGCATCTCATGCTGAAGGTACTGGTTCTATTGCCTCTGGTAAAATAGCTCATGCTGAAGGGCAAAGTACTCAAGCTTCTGGTGATTTTTCTCATGCGGAAGGTGCTGAAACCATTGCCTCTGCTAATTATTCTCATAGTGAAGGACTTAGAAATAAAGCTTTAGGTGAAGCCTCTCATGCGGAAGGTTATAGCACTGAAGCTTCTGGTAGTAATTCTCATACAGAAGGTCGTAGAGTTCAAGCTTCTGGAAATAATTCTCACGCTGAAGGTCGTAACACAAAAGCTATTGGCGAACATTCGCACGCTGAAGGCAATGAAACTATTGCTTCTGGTGAATCTTCTCATGCTGAAGGTCAAAACACTCAAGCTTCTGGAGTTATTTCTCATGCTGAAGGATTATCTACTAAATCCATTGGTATTAACTCTCATGCTGAAGGTGAACTTACCGAAAGTTCTGGGAAAAATTCTCATACAGAAGGATTATCTACTAAATCTATGGGTATTAACTCCCATGCTGAAGGTAATTTAACTAAAGCTGAAGGTCCACACTCTCATGCGGAAGGCAATGAAAGTACAGCTTCTGGTAATGTTTCTCATGCGGAAGGTAGTAATAATATTGCATCAGGTATTGCTTCCCATGTGGAAGGAAATCGTAATACTGCTTCTGGTTATAGTTCTCATGTAGAAGGTAATGGTAATATAGCTTCTGGTGAAACTGCTCATGCTGAAGGAAAATCTACTGAAGCTTCTGGAAAAAATACTCATGCTGAAGGACTCAGTACTAGAGTTGGTGGAGATAATGCCCATGCTGAAGGAAATACTACCCAAGCTAATGGTGAAAATTCTCATGCGGAAGGCTTTCAAACATCTGCTATAGATGATAATGCTCATGCAGAAGGAAATACTTCAATAGCTTCTGGAGAATCTTCCCATGCTGAAGGCTTTAAAACTAAAGCTATAGGAAAAAGCTGTCATTCAGAAGGTAACCAAACCCTAGCTGACTCTTTATTTTCTCATTCTGAAGGTAATGAAACTAAAGCTACTGGTAAAAGTTCTCACTCTGAAGGTTCTAATACTATTGCTTCTGGTTCTAGCTCTCATGCTGAAGGTTCTAATACTAAAGCTACCGGTGAAAGTTCTCATTCTGAAGGTTCTAGTACCAGTGCTTCTGGCTCTACCTCGCATTCTGAAGGTTTAAATACTACAGCTTCTAATGTGGCAGCTCATGCGGAAGGTTCTAATACTATTGCATCTCACTTTGCATCTCATGCTGAAGGTGAACGTACTATATCTAATGGAAGAAATTCACACGCAGAAGGTTTTAGAACGACAGCTTCTGGACAATTTTCTCATGTAGAAGGTACTGAAACTAACGCTCAAGGAACAGCTTCTCATGCTGAAGGTGAAAAATGTACTGCTAATGGCAATAAATCTCATGCTGAAGGTACTGAAACTAGTGCATTAGGTAATAACTCTCATGCTGAAGGATATCTATCCACTTCTTCTGGTGAAAATTGTCATGCAGAAGGAAATAATACTAGAGCTAATGGTCTTGCTTCTCATGCGGAAGGCCTTAATACTATAGCTAATGGAAATTATTCACATGCACAAGGTAATGGTACCAAAGCAGAACATACTGGATCTTTCATCATAGGAAAATTTGGATCAACAAAAGACGACTATTCTTTTTGTTTAGCTAATGGATTGAGAGAAGATGCTCCTTCCCTAGCTATAAGAATGGTTAGTAATGGAACTATATTTGCTAGTGAATTTAAAGTTGGTGGTGCAGATTATGCTGAATATTTTGAAACTATAGATGGAAATTCCATTGATCCAGGATATTTTATAACTCTGAAAAAAAATAAAATTAGAATATCTAATGAAAAGGATTCTTATATTTTAGGAATTTCTTCAATTAATTCTTCAATCGTAGGAAATGATAAAAGCTTTGAATGGAAAAATAAATTTTTAAAAGATGAATGGGGTAGAATTTTATTTAAAACAATAACAATTCCAAGTGATAATAACCCAACTAAAAATATTGTAATTTCAGAACCAATCCTAAATCCTGAATATGATACTACCAAGGAATATATTCCTAGATCTGAAAGAAAAGAATGGGTATCTGTAGGTATGTTAGGACAAATATTAGTTAGAGATGATGGAACTTGTATTGTTGATGGATACTGTATGCCAAATCATAATGGAATAGCAACTTATGCAAGTAAAGGATATAGAGTTTTAGAAAGAACTAATAAAAATCAAATATTAATTTTATTTAGGTAATTAAGGGTGTTAAAAATTTTGTATAACTGATTAAAAATCACTTCTTCTTAAAAATAATTTAGATAATAAAAAATTACAAGAAGGAGTGATTTTCATGTCAGAAATTATGTTAATCATATAATATTTTTTAAGAAAGTAATTTCAAAAATAGTCCCTACTCCAACTTTATTTTCTACATCTATTGTACCATTATGACTTTGTATTATAGATTTACGTGAACTACTCACCACTTAGCTAAAGCTTGAAGTGGGAGCTTCTTGGTCAATATAACTAATGTTACAAGTTTACCCAAGCTCAAAAGGTCGCACCGACCTCAGTATAATACTAATAGATTTATACTATCAGCTTTTCTAAATTCATACTTGCATTTATATCCCTATCGTGCTTTATTCCACAATTAGGACAGACCCATTCTCTAAGTCCTAAGTTTTTTACTTTTTTATTTTTATAGACACAACAAGAACAAAGTTGACTACTAGCGTAGTTTGATGGAGCAACTATTATATTTCTACCATACCAACTAGCTTTGTATTCTAACATTCTTCTGAATTCTGACCAACTTGCTTCACCTATAGCTTTAGCTAATTTATGATTTTTTTGCATATTCTTAACTTTTAAGTCCTCAATAGCTATTGATTGGTTTTCTCTAATTAACTTAATTGATAACTTATTTAAGAAATCTGCTCTTTGGTCTGCTATTTTTTGATGCAACTTGGCAACCTTTAATCTAGCTTTCTTTCTGTTGTTACTTCCTTTTTGTTTTCTTGATAATTCTCTTTGAAGTTTAGCTAATCTTTTTTCTGATTTTCTAAGATGTTTTGGATTAGCTACTCTATATCCATCAGAACATATTGCAAATTCTTTAAGCCCTACATCTACACCTATTTTTTTATCTGTTTTAGGTAATGCAAAATTTTCAGTATCAACTAATATAGAAATATAATATCTATTACTTGGTGTTTTAGATATAGTACAACTTTTTATTAATCCTCCAAAATTTCTATGTTGTTTTATCTTAATCATAGATTTCAATTTAGGAACTTTTATATAACCATTTTCAATAAATATTGTTCCCTTTTGATTATTAGTTGTATAAGAAAATCTATTAATTTTTTTACTTTTGAATTTTGGAAAACCTACAGACTTATCTCTAAAAAAATTCTTATAAGCTTTGTCTAAATTAAGTTGTTCATTAGCCAACGCTAAACTATCAACTTCTTTTAACCAATCAAATTCTTTTTTATATTGAGCTGGTGTAGGATATTTCATTTCCTTAATGTCTAAATCTTTATTATCTTCATAAGACTTAATTCTATCTGCCAACATTTGATTATATATGAACCTAGAACAACCAAATGTTTTAGCTAAATATATTTTTTGTTCTACATTTGGATATATTCTATATTTATAAGCCTTTAGCATATTTCTCACCTTGATTTTCTATATATTTTTTAATTGTTTCTATATTCGCTCCACCTGTTGTAACTAAACAGTAACTTCTACTCCAAAAATATTCTTTCCATAGTTTATTTTTTATATTAGGAAATTCTTTTTTTATAAGCCTACTACTAGCACTTTTATATGCGTTTAGAAATTTAGATATTTCAGTATTGGGAGCTGACCTAAATAAGCAATGAAGATGGTCTATATCATGATTCCATTCTTCCAATGTTATTAGATATTTAGGTGCTATATTTTCAAATATTTCTTTCAATCTTTCAGATATATTATCATTAATAACTTTTCTTCTATATTTTATTACTAACACTAAATGATAATTCAATTTGAATACTGAATGATTATTTGTATCAAAATTCAAGTAATCACCTCATTATTTTTGTTACTACTGATTAGATAGTAACAAAAATAAAAAGCATAGTCAACAGGAAATATTTATCGTGTAGCTACGCTTTCGTCGATTCATCTCCTACCTACCTTCGGTTGAGGTGGGAGAATTCTCTCAAATTTTAGTTAAATTTATATTCTTTAAAGCCTCTACCTTAACTTCTCCTTTTCCATAACTTTTACACAAATCCTTTACCTCTATAATAACCCTATTTAACTCTCCTTCACTTCTTATGTTAGTTCCTATTATAAACACCTTAAATTACTATTTCATAAATTTAATTATTACAATTTTGTAATTTTATACTTTAATTTAGTTATATAGTTTCTTAGAAAAGGTTCATTTTCAAAAACAAAAATACATCCATATTTAAAAAGTTAGTGAAAATTTTTAATCTTTTACTCTTTTTAAATATGGATGTATTCTTTATGCTTTCACTATTAAATTACTAAATACTTATCTAAACTTTTAAATTTAACTATAATAAGTATTCAATACCTGATTCAATAATATATAATAATTTAATTTTAATACTTTTAAACTTACTTATTTTTATTTCTTTCACCTTTCCCCTCAAGTAATTCCCATCTTTTCCAACTGTTAAACTTTCTTTTTCATAAGAAGCTATAATTTTATCTAATTGGTTTCTTAACTTCCTACTTTGTATTACCAACATAGTTTCAGTACTTAAAAAAGAACTTCTTGGGTCCATATTAAACAAACCAATTATTGATATATCATCATCTACAGCAATTGTTTTAGCATGTATAAAATCTTTACTTTGATACTCATATACCGTAACTCCTGAAGCAGCTATTTTCTTTCTATTTTTTAAATATCTAGAATAAGCTAATAAATTAGGGGTAGATGCTTTTGAATTAGTTAATATATTTACATACAATTTTTCATTATATTTCTTTTTCAAATAAGTTTTCTGCATTTTCCTATCCACAACCAAGTATGGTGTTTGTATAAAAATTGATTTTTTAGCTTTATTTAAAATTCTAACTATATCATATAAACACCAAGATTCTTTAAATCTACCTATAGGATTATGTACTAAAGTTATTTTATTAGTTTCACAACCTATTTTATACAACTGCATATCATTAAAATATTCTGAATATAAATCTCTATACTTTTTTAACTTATTTGCTAATTCAATATTTCTCTCTTCTGCTAATTTTAATTTTTTAGGAGTAAGCTTTTTCAAGTATTCCTTTGAAAATTTACAATTATAGATATATTCGAAATAATTACTTACATCAATTATTACACTTTTTTTATCTATTGCAACCTTTTTAGTATTTAAACAAATATTAGTAACTAATACATCTCTATCATAAGTTGTAAATCCTATATTTTTAGGAAAGTAAAATCTATCTTCTATATTTCTTCCACCTATAAGAAGTATCTTATTGTCTACAATAATATATTTATCATGCATTCTATTGTTAATTGTCCAAGGTTTTAAATAATTAAGTGGCTCATAAAATTTTAACTCTATATTAGGATGCTTTGAAATACTATATATTATAGCTTTATTTTCCTTAACTAATCCATGAAACATTCCATCTAATAAAATTTTAACTTTTACACCTTCATTAGCCTTTTTTAAAAGTAAAGCAAAAATTATATCTGTTGCAATACCTCTATCCATTGAAAAGTAGCATATATTTATAGTATTTTTAGCTTCTTTTATAAGATTTATTCTTACCTTTAATGCTTCTAAAGGTTTTTCTATAATTGTAGCTTTATCATTACCTATTTTTTCACTATAAAAATTTCTTATATTAATATCTTTAATAAAACTTTTGCTTACTTCTTTTTTTCTTGAAAATATCATCACTCCACTTACAATAAAATAAATCATATATATGATTATAATAGTAATTAATAAATAAATAATTTTTAATAATATCATAATTTTTCACCTTAATAATTTTTCTTATTTAATACTTTACTTACTTTAACTATTATTACTGATTAATTTATAGCATTAATTTTACACATACTTATCTATGTGTAAATAAAATATCACTTTTATAGTATATAAACACATTATAATATTTACATATTATGAAAGTGATATGTTTTAACTTTAATTAAAGCTACTTATGCTAGTTCAATATAAGTAAAAACCTCATTAGCCATATTATTTAATTTTATTTTAAATGTATTAAAAGAATCATCTGTACTTGTTAAACCTATAAATATTTCTTTTATATATTTATACTCTTGTAATAATCCCATTTTATGTGACTCATACTTAGCTTCTAAACTTTTTACATCATTACTTAATTTTTTAGTATCTTCATATAATGGTTGTCCCTCTGTTTCTGAAAGCACATCTCCTTCTCTAGTAATCTTTTTATCTAAGGCTACTAAATAATTATAATCTTGTTCAAAAACAATAAGAATATTCTTGCATAATTCTTCTAACTTAATTTTAGAAATCTTATCTCCTTCATCTCCTAATACCAAATCTATACTTGTAATAGCACAAGCTAGATTATCTAAATAAAATAAGAATTTATCCTTTGTTTCTACATTAATATGTTCCTTAGAATTTTCTATGTTTTCCATAGCTCTAAATAAGGAATTACTTCTTCCTTTTAATAAACTTAATAAATCTGTTAATGCTTTTCTTTTTAGCATTTTTAATCACTTCCTTTAAGAAAAATCAAAATATCAAAATATTAAAAACAAAAGTACTTTTTTAAAGTACTCCTGTTTATTTACATATAAATATTTTTTTAACACTTTAATGTCTTAACCCATGAGATTGAAGAATTTCATTTTGTGTAGGATAATGAATTTTCCCACTATTTATGGTAGTTACTAAAAAATAGCTCCCTATGATAAAAATAATAAAGGCTATTATAATAAATAAACTTGCTTTAGCTTTCATTTAAATCACATCCTTTTAGTTATTTAAAATAACTTGTAGGTTTTCTTATCTTTTGTTTTATTTGAAAGCTATAGATTTAATATCTCTTTTTATTATAGCATAATAATACTTTTATTTATTTTTTTAAAATATCACTATAATTATTGCTATCTAATTATTTTTATAAAAAATTAAAAACTAGAATAATTTATTAAAATTATTCTAGTTTCTTTAAGTCAAATAATAAATTTATTAAATATTTTCTATTTTATTAAAGGTAATAATAACCTTAAATAAATCTCCATCAATAGCTATATTAAATTCTCCTCCTTGAAGTTCTACTATGCTTTTACTTATAGCTAATCCAAGTCCTGACCCTTCAGTATGCCTTGAACTATCCCCTCTTTTAAATCTTTCTACTATTTCATCTACTTCAAAATTTAATTCTTCCGCTGATATATTTTTCATTATAATATCTACTTTATTATCTCTTTCGACAATTTCTATAAACGCTCTACTACCATATAAAGAATACTTTGTTATATTTATAATTAAATTTTCAAATACCCTCCAAGTTTTGTTTCCATCTAAATTACAGTAAATTTTATTTTCTGGCAATTTAGTTCTTATAATAATATTACTTTCATCTAACTTTTCCTTTAATTCTCCAATAGTTTGTCTTAATAACGCTGTTATTTCCACCTTTTCTAGATTAAGTTCCATAGAACCACTAGTAGCCTTAGACACCTCAAATAAATCTTCAATTAAAGCTTTTAATCTTTGTGACTTTTTATCTAATATTCTTATATATTCTTTTTTTTCTTCTTCTGTATTTTTATCATCTTTTAAAAGATGTATATAATTAATAATTGAAGTTAATGGAGTTTTTAAGTCATGAGAAACATTAGTTATAAGTTCTCCCTTCATTCTTTCACTTTTTATTTTATTTTCTACAGCCAACTTTAACCCTTTACTTATATTATTTATGTTCTTAGCTAATCTTGCCGTTACTATATCTCCCTCTTCTGAAAGATTTATATCTAAATTTCCATTTGAAATATCTTCTGTTGCTTTAGCTATATTTTGTAATTGAGCTAAATGATTAATTATTATTAAAATTACTGCAATAGTTACTAATATTGTATATATAAATACAAATACACTAGCACTATATGGATCATTAAAACTTATAATTGTAACTATAATGCCACCTATTAATATAAATGAACTAATTGATAGTATAATCCAAATTTTATAGGACTTTTTACCTTCAAAATATAATAAAGAAATAGCATCCTTAACACTTGTTTTTTTACTATTAAAATATCTATAAAGCTTCACTATAATTTTTATTATTAAACTTCTGTTAATTAAATCCTTAAATACATTATTACAGTTTCTTATATATTTAATATTTAAATTTAAAGTTATAAATAAGCATAAAGAAAAAATAATACTAATAAAAAAACATTTTAAGTAATGTGAATAAAAATAATGTGAATTAAATAAAATAAAATCTACAAATAATATAAAACTTAATGATACTAATAATACAGAGCCTATAATCTTAACTTCAGTATATAAAATTTTATATAACTTATTTAAATGTCCTTCTATAAAATATCTTTTTCTATTTACTATTAAATAAATTAAATATATTAACGTTCCTATACTACCTAAAATTAAAGAGATTTTTACAAATAAATTATTACTGTCTCCTTCATATTTTTCTTTAATATCATATATATCATCTCCTGGTTGCATATTTTTAGGAATTTGTATATATATATCTGTATCTTTTTCTTTGAACAAATTATAATCAAAATGTAATTCATTTATTATTTTTTTATCTATATTAGATTCAGAATTATCATCTTTTATAATTATATATGCTTCTGAGTTTTCCTTTAACTCTCTCTCTATATAAACTTTATCATTTATGCCTTGCATATTAGTAATTACTTTATTATTTTTATTATCTACAATATAATATTTAAAATTAATATATCTATTAAGTAAACTTTTAGCATTTTCATATCTACTTAAAGCTTCACTAGTCTCATATCCTAATATTTCTTCCTTAAATTTTTCTGTTTCTAAATCTTTCATTTTTTTTAAATTATCTTTTTCCTCTTCAAAATGATATCCTTTTTTAAAATCACTTATATATAATCTTTTTTCAGTTTCATCTAGTGTTTTCCAAGTATCATAAGATATTCCACAGTATGATAATATTTTATTTAATAAATCAATATTTTTTCCTGCTATAACTTCTTCTAATTGTATTTGAAAGTCATAACTTAAATTTTTCTCTTTTTCTTCATAAATTTTATTTAATTCATCTACTTTTTTATTATATTCATTGTTTTTATCTAATAAGTGTTCATTATCAACACCATAATAAACAATATTATTTATACTCTGCGCTACTTCATAAAGTAATATGTTTTTAAACTCATTGCTATTATAAAATTTATCTACTTTTAAAGTTGGTGATTTTATAATTCCAAAAATAAGGAATCCTATTAATACATAACTTATGAAACTAATAATAAATGGTATAGGCTTTTTTTTACAATCTTTATTATTTTCTTTTTCTTCCCTTTCTTTATATATTTTTTTCTTTTTTAATTTTTCTCTTAAATTCTTTTTATGTTCACTATCAGAAACTCCACTATCCATTATTTCGGTATTATTAATATTACTCAAAATATTTCCCCCTATTCTCTTTATTGTCTTTGCTTTTCATTTTAAATAATACACTATAACAATTACAAATTACCCCTTAAAATTATTAAGAATTTCTAACAAAAAACTTAAATTTTTCTTCTAAATTATAATGATCCTTGTACATAGTAAAATATTTTAACAAATCTATATTTATTAAAAAATAACAAGTATTGATTTTAAAATTTAAAATCAATACTTGTTATTTTCTATTTAATATAAATATTCATTTTTAAGTTTTTGTAGTTTCTCTTCTGTTAATCCATATTCTTTTTCTAAATACATATTTATTGAACCATATTTTTCTTTCATAGCTTTTATAGAACTTCTTATATATTCTTCACGAACTTTCATCACTATATCAAGCATTCCCACTTCTTCTTTAGAAAACTTTGATTTTTCAATAGATTGTTTAATTTCATCATTAACAATTTTTCTATATTTATTTGAAGCTAAATAATCCTTTACTACTAACTCTTCATCTACGCCTAAGGCTAATAATAATATTGCTACTCCTACACCTGTTCTATCTTTGCCTTGAGTACAATGTTGATCTATTGGAAGATTTCCTGTGTTTTGTATTAACATCATAAGTTCCTTATATGCCTTATTATTAAAAATCATTCTTTTATACATTTCACTTGCAAAAGTCACGGGATTGCCTATAGCTTTTATAACTTTAGGTGATTTTAAAAGAGCTAATATATCAAAATTTTCTTCTAATCCCTCCCCTAAACTTTCTAACTCTTTTCCTATACTAAATGCTGGTACACTAATGTATTTTGCTCCTTTTATACTAGTATCTTTTTTTAAGGTTGCTCCAATTCTTGATCTATAATCTAATATAGTTTTTAATCCTAAACTTTCTATGTACTCAATATCATTTTTACCTAAATCTTTTAATTCTTCTGATCTAAAAAACACTCCCCATTTTACCTTTTTTCCATCCTTTGATTTTATTCCACCTAAATCTCTGAAGTTAACAAGTTTTTCTAGAGGTAATCTTACTTCAGAAACTATATCATCTTTATATCCATTACATTTTAATATAAAATAAAATCTTTCATTTTTACAAGGCTCTCTTAAAATAACTTCATTCTCTTTAATATTTATTAAAAATTTTTCATTACCATTTATAATAGGTTTATTATTCCAATATATACTTACTTCTTCCTTATCATCTATTTGCCAACTTATTTTTAAATAACTTTTATCTATTCTATTTACCATTAATTTATTAAAAACTTTTTCTACCATAATTTTTTTCCTCTTCCTTTGCACCATAATTTAATATATATTTTTATATTTATAAATACTTGTAGAAATTATAACACATAACTATATATATTTATTTTTTTAAAAAATTTTAAAACTTTTATATATTAATGAAATTATTTAAATATTAACTAAATAAAAAGAAAAAAAAGACTAGAAAAATAATAATTTCTAGTCTCTTTTATTAATTTAATTATTTCATTAAGTTATGTCCTGTCATTTCACATGGAACTTCTAATCCCATAGCAGTTAACATTGTTGGCGCTATATCAGCTAACTTTCCATCTTGTACTAATGTTCTACCTTCAGCCTCTTTTGATATCCATACAAATGGAACTGGAAGTGTAGTATGAGCTGTCATTGGATTACCATTTGAATAATCTATCATTGTTTCTGCATTTCCATGGTCAGCAGTAATAAATACTGTACCATCTAAATCTAACATTTTTTCAACTACTTTACCTAAGCAAGTATCTACTGTTTCAACTGCTTTAACAGCTGCATCAAATACTCCTGTATGACCAACCATATCTGGGTTAGCATAGTTTAATATAATCATGTCATACTTTCCTGAATCTAATCTATTTATTAACTCATCTGTTAATTCAAAAGCACTCATTTCTGGTTTTAAGTCATAAGTTGCAACCTTTGGTGATGCTACTAAAGCTCTATCTTCATTAGTATTTGGTTGTTCTACTCCACCGTTAAAGAAGAAAGTAACATGAGCATACTTTTCAGTTTCAGCAATTCTTAATTGGTTTAACCCTTTATTAGCTACATATTCTCCTAAAGTATTTGTATAGCTTTCAGGTCTATAAGCAACTTCTGCTTCTTTTATTGTTTTGTCATATTGAGTCATACAAACAAAAGTTAAATTTAATTGCTCTCTTTCAAAACCTTTAAACTCTCTATCAACCATAGCTCTAGTTAACTCTCTAGCTCTATCTGGTCTGAAGTTAAAGAATACTACTGAATCTCCACTCTTTATTTTTGCAACTGGATGATCATCATCTTCTATTACACATGGTAATACGAACTCATCAGTTTTGTTGTCATGATATGAGTTTTCCATACAATCCACTGCTGAAGAAGCCTTTTCTCCTTCTCCTAAAACCATAGCATTGTAAGATAATTGAACTCTTTCCCATCTATTATCTCTATCCATAGCATAGTATCTTCCACTGATTGTAGCTATTTTACCTAAACCAATTTCAGCCATATACTTTTCTAAGTCTTCTACAAAATTTTTACCTGAGCCAGGAGCAACATCTCTACCATCCATAAAAGCATGAACGTATACTTTTTCTACTCCTCTTTTTTTAGCTAATTTTAAAAGACCTTTTAAATGATCTATATGTGAGTGAACTCCACCATCTGATAATAAGCCTATTAAATGTAAAGCTGAATTATTCTTTAAAGCATTATCCATAGCATCATTTAAAGGAACGTTATCAAAGAAGTTTCCTTCAGCTATTTCTTTAGTTATTCTTGTTAACTCTTGGTATATTATTCTACCAGCACCTATATTTAAATGTCCAACTTCAGAGTTACCCATTTGTCCCTCTGGAAGACCTACAGCCATTCCTGAAGCTTGTAATTCAGTATGTGGGAATTTTGCTAAATATTTATCATAATTTGGTTTCTTAGCAGCTTCTACTGCATTTCCATCTTGTTTTGGAGCTATTCCAAATCCATCTAATATCATTAACATTACAGGTTTCTTAGTCATCTATTTTAATCCTCCAACATTATATAAATTTCTCCCTAAAATATAATACATATTTCATAGAATTCTTTTTTAATTATACTATATTTGCAATTATCAGACAACTACAAGGATTTTAAGAAAACATTTGCATATGAAATTTTTCTTTTTTAACTTTATATTTTATTTTGTATGTGATATATTTCATATAAATTATTTTTTCCCATACTTCTACAACCTTATGTAAAAAATATATTTATACTAACTTATATTTGCAATAAACTTATTTACCACATTAAAATTAAATTTTATTTTTAATTTTGTATAACAAAAAAGCCACCCATATTTTAATGGATAGCTTTTTTATTATAAATTAATTAGAAATTAACGATTTGTGCAAAGTCTGTAGCAACTAAACTAGCCCCACCAACTAAAGCACCATCTATATCAGACATTGACATTTGCTCTTTTATTGTATTTGGTTTAACTGATCCACCATATTGGATTCTTACTTTATCAGCAACTTCTTTACCAAACATTTCAGCAACAACTCCTCTGATTGCAGCTATTGTTTCATTAGCTTGTTCAGAAGTAGCAGTTTTACCAGTTCCTATAGCCCAGATTGGCTCATAAGCTATAACAACTTTTTCAGCTTGCTCTTTAGTTAATCCAGCTAAATCAGCTTTTATTTGAGCTTCTATAACTTGATTTGTAGTTCCATTTTCTCTTTGCTCTAAAGTTTCTCCACAGCAAAGAATTGGTGTTAAGTTATGAGCGAAAGCAGCTTTAACTTTTTTATTACAAGCTTCATCTGTTTCGTTGAAGTATTCTCTTCTTTCACTATGTCCTATAACAACATAATCAATTCCCATAGCTTCTAACATTCCTGGAGCAACTTCTCCTGTAAAAGCACCTTTTTCTTCAAAATGCATGTTTTGAGCACCTATTTTAACATTTGTTCCTTCAACTGCTTTTTTAACAGCATCTAAACAAACAAAAGTTGGGCATATAACAACGTCACATTTAGCGTCTTTTACTAATGGTATTAATTCTTCTACAACTTTAACAGCCTCAGCTGGTGTATAGTGCATTTTCCAGTTTCCTGCGATTATTGGAGTTCTCATTTTGTTCACCTCTAAATTTTATTTTAATATTATTATGGAAAGAAAGATTAAAACCTCTCTTCCATAATATAAATTTATATAATTTTTTTACTTCAATCTAATAGCTAAATTAATTAGCTTAAAATATATAAAATAATTTAAGTTATAAAGCCTTTATATAACTTATTTTAAAGCTTTATTAAATAATTATTTATCGTTTAATGCAGCTATTCCTGGTAAAGTTTTTCCTTCTAAGAATTCTAATGAAGCTCCACCACCTGTTGAGATGTGAGTCATTTTATCTCCAAATCCTAAAATATTAACAGCAGCAGCTGAATCTCCTCCACCTATTACTGTTGTAGCATCAGCATCAGCCATAGCTTTAGCAACTGCTATTGTTCCTTTATTGAAGTTTTCAAATTCAAATACTCCCATTGGTCCATTCCATATAACAGTTTTAGCATCTTTTATTGCATCAGCATATAAAACTTCTGTTTTAGGTCCGATATCTAATCCCATGTATCCATCTGGAATATTTTGATCTTCTGTTATTACAGGCTCAACATCTTTGAATTCTTTAGCAATTCTATGATCTACTGGTAATAAGAACTTAACTCCTTTAGCAGCAGCATCATCTATCATTTTCTTAGCGTAGTCTATTCTATCAGCCTCAACTAATGAGTTTCCAACGCTATATCCTTGAGCTTTTAAGAATGTGTAAGCCATTCCTCCACCTATTATTAAAGTATCAACTTTATCTAATAAGTTTTCTATAACAGCTATTTTATCTGAAACTTTAGCTCCACCTAATATAGCAACAAATGGTCTAATTGGATTATTAACAGCTTCTCCTAAAAATTTTAATTCTTTTTGAATTAAATATCCACATACAGCTGTATCAACAAACTTAGTAACGCCTTCAGTTGATGAGTGAGCTCTATGAGCTGTTCCGAATGCATCGTTAACATATATATCAGCTAAACTAGCTAATTCTTTTGATAACTCTTCACCATTCTTAGTTTCTTCTTTTCTTGATCTTGTATTTTCTAATAATACAACATCTCCATCCTTCATTTCTGCAACAGCTTTTCTAGCGTTTTCTCCTACAACTTCTGCATCAGCAGCAAAAACAACTTCTTTTCCAAGCATTTCACTTAATCTCTTAGCAACTGGTGCTAATGATTTAGAAGCATCTTTTCCTAAATGTGAGCAAAGTATAACTTTAGCTCCTTTATCCATTAAGTATTTGATTGTTGGTAAAGCACCATTTAATCTATTTTCATCAGTTATAACACCATCTTTTAATGGTACGTTAAAGTCACATCTAACTAATACTTTTTTTCCTTCTACTTGAACATCTTCAATAGTCTTTTTATTAAAGCTCATTCTCTTCACCTCTTAAAATTATTTGCTCATATTATTCCTATTAATAATTATGTTAATAAGAAAAGCATTTTAAAAATTATTTTATATGTTAAAGTGGCCTGACCTCATAGCTTTAACTACAAAACCAGACCAGCTCTAATATGTTATATAATTATTTAAAATTTATGTTTCAAAAATTATTTTGTAACAAAGAATTTTAAAGTTCTGATTAATTGGTTAGTGTATGATGCTTCGTTATCATACCAAGAAGCAACTTTAACTAATTGCTCTCCATTAACTTCCATAATCTTAGTTTGAGTTCCATCAAATAATGAACCGAAAGTTATTCCGATTACGTCTGATGATACTATTGGATCTTCAGTGTATCCAAATGACTCGTTTGAAGCAGCTTTCATAGCAGCGTTAACTTCTTCAACTGTTACTTTCTTATCTAAAGTACAAACTAACTCAGTTAATGAACCAGTTATTACAGGTACTCTTTGAGCGTTTCCGTCTAATTTTCCAGCTAAATCTGGTATAACTAAACCTATAGCTTTAGCAGCTCCAGTTGAGTTTGGAACTATGTTAGCAGCAGCAGCTCTAGCTCTTCTTAAATCACCTTTAGCATGTGGAGCATCTAAAGTGTTTTGATCATTAGTGTAAGCATGAATTGTAGTCATGAAACCTTTGTTTAATCCAAAGCTATCGTTTAATACTTTAGCCATTGGTGCTAAACAGTTTGTAGTACATGAAGCACCTGATATAACTGTTTCTTCTCCAGTTAATATGTCATGGTTTACGTTAAATACAACTGTTGGTAAGTCATTTCCAGCTGGAGCTGATATAACAACTTTCTTAGCACCAGCTTTTAAGTGAGCTGAAGCTTTCTCTTTTGAAGTGAAGAATCCAGTACACTCTAAAACTACGTCTACGTTTAATTCTCCCCATGGTAAGTTTTCAGGATTTCTTTCAGCAGTAACTTTAACTTCTTTACCGTTAACTATGAAAGCACCTTCTTTAACTTCGATTTCTCCATCGAATCTTCCTTGAGCTGAGTCATATTTAAATAAGTGAGCTAATGTCTTAGCATCAGTTAAATCGTTGATAGCAACAACGTTAAACTCTGGGTTATTAGCCATTAATCTTAAAGCTAATCTTCCTATTCTTCCAAATCCATTGATAGCAACATTTACCATATCGTAAATACCTCCTAAGATGTTTTATATAAAATATTTTTAAATATTTTAACACTAAGTTATTGTGAGAGTTTATTTTCAAATTTATTCGCTCTCATTTAATTTTTTTAAAATTTCTTTTGCAGCACTTTCATCAGTAACTAGAACACCATTTTTATTATTACAAATAGTAGCCATTATAGCATCTACTTTACTTTTTCCTCCTGCTACTGCAATATGTGTTTCTATTTTTTTTATATCATTTATATTAATTCCCAAAGTTTGCATTATAGATACTACTTCTGAATTTTTATTGAAATAACATCCAAAAGCTTCACCTACAGCACCTAACTGTAACAATTTATCTATAACCTCTTTTGGTACTCCTCTTTTCTGAGCCATTTTTTCTGCTTGTCCTATACCATAAATAAGTATATTAGCATTTTTTACATTATCTATAATTTCTTTTATATCTTGCTGTTTAATTAAAGTATCTATAATTTCTTCACTTACATTTGCTGGTACATGAAGCATTTTATAGTTTCCATTAACTTTTTTAGCTAATTGAGCGGCTAATGTATTAGCTTGTGTTTCTACTTTTTTTCCCATTCCACCTCTTGCAGGGACAACCAACACATTATTAATATGAGGCATTTTGGGAAAATTGTCAACAACTTCTTTTACTGTACTACCACCTGTAATGGCTACAATGTCATTATCTTTGATAATATTTTTAACATAATTAGCAGTAGCTTTTCCTAATTCTTTACCTACTCCTTCTTCTTCATCAATATTACCTGGCACTATAACTACATCCTTTAACTTAAGAAGTCTCTTTATTTTATCTTCCATATTAGATAGACCCTTTATTTCATGAATAAAACTTTTTAATGCTTCTAATATGTTTTCTCCTTCTGGCGTTACAGACATCCCGGGAGTGCTTATTTGAATGAGATTTTGTTCTTTTAAAAAGCTTATCTCTGTTCTTACAATTCTTTCTCCTAAGTTAAGCTGATTAGCTAATATCCTTCTTCCAATAGGTTGATTGTAGTAAATAGTCCTTAATATACTATATCTTTTTTCTAATAAGTCTACAATCTCTGGCACAATTATTTTTTGCAACTTTAAAATCTCTTGCAATTTAACAACTCCTTTGGTCATTTTAAGTCCCGCTTGCAACTTAAATGTCCCACAGTTTTAATTATAAAACACTATTTAAAATTTTTAAAGTATTTTCTTAAATTTTTTTCATTTTTTTTTCATTTTTTATATTTTATCATTATTTTTAGCAAATTTTATTTAATTAATAAAAAAATACAGAAGTTTTTTATTTCTTCTGTATTTTTCTCAAAAATTTAATTAATTATTTATTAAATTTATTTCTTTTTAAAATCTTTTTCTTTTTGATGAAGATTTTATTCCAAGCTCTTCCCTATATTTTGCTACAGTTCTTCTAGATATATTTATTCCTTTATCATTTAACAAATCACAAATAAATTGATCTGACATAGGTTTACTTTTATTTTCTTCACTTATTAAATTTTCTATTTCATTTTTTATTCTATTTACAGATATATCTGCTTCAGTATTATAAAAATTATTACTTTGTAATCCTATAGTAAATAATTTTTTTATTTTTATAGTTCCAAAAGTAGTTAATATAAATTTTTCTCTTATAGCTCTAGATACAGTAGATTCATGTATTTGTAATTCATCTGCTATTTCTTTTAAAGTCATAGGTATCAAATATTTTTCCCCTTTACTAAAATATTCTTTTTGTTTTTCAACAATTTTTTCTAACACTTTATATAAAGTAGTTTTTCTTTGATTTATACTTTTTATCAAAAATACCGCTTTTCCCATTTTATCTTTAATATAATTTACTGCATTTTTATCTCTTTCATGCTCTAATAAATCTTTATATACGTTATTAATTGATAATCTAGGTAATACATTATCATTCATTATAATAAAAAATTCACCATCTATTTTTCTTACCTCTGCATCTGGAATAATAAACTTAACATCTTCTCCAGTATAAAATCCTCTTGAAGGCTTAGGCTCTAAAGATTTTATTAAATCTCCATATTTTTGAGCTTCTTTTATTGAAATTTTTAATTTTTTTGCAATAATATTATATTTATTATTTGCTAATTCATCTAAATAATTGTTTACTATTTCACAAGCTTTTGAATGTTGCTCTCCTTTTCTTATTAATTGTAATATTAAACATTCTTTAAGATCTCTAGCCCCTATTCCTGCTGGCTCTAAATTATGAATAATAATTATTGCTTTCTCTAATATTTTCATAGAACATGACATTTCTTTAGACAATTCTTCTAAAGAAATGTCTAAATACCCTTTATTATTTAAGCTTTCAATTATATAATCACATATTGATTTAATATAATTATCTATAGGTAATTCTAAAATTTGCTCATGTAAATATTCTATTAAAGATTTAGTGCTACTTAAAAAAGTAAAAGGTGATATTTTATTTTCATCATATTCTCCATAACTTTGAGATCCATAATTATCCGATTCTAAATATTTTATAAGTTCTTTATAATCTAATCTATCCTTATCTTTTTTATATTCTTCTAGAATTTCATACTGAGCTTCTAAGACAGGATTTTCCAAAAACTCTTTTTCTATATATTCCCTTAAATCATAAGTAGACATCTGTAGCAATTTTATAGATAATTGCATTTGTTGTGTCATTATTAGTTTTTGTTCCTGTGATAAATTTAAATTAAAATCCATATACATATTTATTCACCCACATATAATTTATAAATTCTCTATTCTTAATATTGCTTTATATTTCATTTCTTATGCTAATTCTATCTCTATAACTTCATTATTTTTTATATATACTATTTCCTCTGCTAGTTTATCTAAAGGAATTTCCTTTAAATATGCTAATATAGCTCTAATAGTATGAAAATGAGTTACTATAAGTATATTTCCTTCTTTATTTTCGTTAATTATATTCTTACAAGCTTTTTTTACTCTATTATAAAATTGTTCATAACTTTCATCATTGTTAGGTATATATTTGTGAGGAAAATTGAATAAAGTATGATAATCTTCTTTTTCCACACCTTGAAAAGATTCAAAACATTTTCCTCTCCACCTTTCTAAATTTATCTCCCTAAATTCTGGGACTTCTATTATATTTATATTTCTATCTCCTCTAATTAATTCTGATGTTTTTATAGCTCGTCCAACATCACTTGAATATATTTTTTTAAACTCTATACTATTTAACTTTACTCCTACTTCTTTAGAACATTTAATTCCCTCTTCTGTTAAAGGAGAATCTCCCCAACTTTGAATTTTTTTCTCTATATTCCAAAGTGTTTGTCCATGTCTTACTATATAAATTTTCACTTTTCATCCACTCCTATTTAAATGTAGACAATTTTTTTAATATTATGTAAATTACTATAATTTATTTTAACACGATATTTAAATTATTAAAATTGAAGTTTTGTAATGTTTTATAAAGTAATAATTTTTCATTTTATAAATAAAAAAAGATATAGGATAAGTAACTATACTATATTTAATATCC
>NZ_WHJC01000020.1 GCF_009295725.1 Clostridium tarantellae | reverse complement strand
ATATTAAATTTAATAATATTATCAATAAATTTAAATTTAGAAGGAAAAAAAATTAATAATGTAAATAATGAAAAATATATAAATAATGAAAATTTAAATTATAATAGAAAAGATAAAAAAAATACTATTTTAAAATTGGAAAGTGTTTTAAAAAATAATAGTTTAAACAATTTATTAATTAAAGATAATAAATTTATTTTTAAAATTAAAGAAGAAGAATTATCAGTAGTTATTAATATAATCAATAAAATAGGTGAAATTGATAAATTAATTTATTTAAATGAAGAAAATCTTATACAAGGAGAAGGAAGAATTAAGTGAAGAAAGCACAATTATATTTGTTTTTAACAATAAGTTTATTAATATTATTATTTATACAATCCATTAAATATAATTATTTAATGAATTATAAAATTTCAGAAGAAATTCCTACTATAATTATTGAAAATAATAATAAAATTTATAATATAGAAGATTTTATAATCTTACTTCAAAATGAAAATGTAAGTATAAGTACTTTAACAAATGAAAAAAATAAATTTAAAGCTATTTTGAATTTTAATGGGAATATAGATGAATTAATTAAATATGTTAAATATTTAGAAGAAAAAGAATTTATTATATCATCTTATGAAATTAAAAAAGATGAGTTTTTTCAATGCACTATGGAAGTTAATACCTAAAGATATATTGCACTTATGTTTATTCTATAATATATGAAATTTAATGAAAATAATTGCATTTATTTATAGGTTTTGATAAAATATGATTGGTGTTTTAAGGAGAAAATAAATCTAATAGATATATCCGACAAGGTATTAAATTATCTTAAAGGGTTATAATATAAAATGAATTAATAGATTTTGGAGGGATACTTAATGATATCAGCAAGTGATTTAAGAAAAGGAACAACTTTTGAGCAAGATGGACAAGTATTTACAGTTATAGACTTCTTACATGTTAAGCCAGGAAAAGGTGCTGCATTCGTAAGAACTAAATTAAGAAATGTTATCTCAGGAGGAGTTACAGATAAAACTTTCAATCCAACTGAAAAATTACAAGAAGCAGTTATTGAAAGAAAAGAAATGCAATATTTATATTCAGATGGAGAGTTATACTACTTCATGGATCAAGAAACTTTTGAGCAAATTCCATTAAACTATGAAAAAGTAGAAGATGCTATAAGATTCTTAAAAGAAAATATGTTTGCTATAATAAAATTCTATAAAGGAGATGCTTTTTCAGTTGAAGCTCCAAATTTTGTTGAATTATTAATAACTGAATGTGAGCCAAGTATTAAGGGTAATACTGCAACAGCTGCTATGAAAACAGCAGTAGTTGAAACAGGTGCAACAGTTAACGTTCCAATGTTCGTTGAAGAGGGAGATACTATCAGGATTGATACAAGAACTGGCGATTACATGGAAAGAGTTTAATATATCTTTTAATGTGCTAAGCTTTTTAAGCTTAGCACATTTAGTATAAGGAAGTGAATTTCTATGAAAAATATTCGTAAGGATATAGAAGCTTTAAAAGAAATAGTAAAAAATGAACAAAATAATGAATTTAATGAAAAATTATTAGATGTAGTTGAAATGATTTTAGAAAAAGTTGAAGAACTTCAAGTAAATATAGAAACAATTGATGAAACTGTTACATTATTAAATGATGATTTAAGTGGAGTTCAAGATGAATTATTTGAAGAACTAACACTTGAAGAACTAGAAGAACATGAAGAAGAATATTGTGAAGTTATTTGTTCAAATTGTAACAAAACTTTATATGTGGAAAAGGAAATGTTATCTGGTAAAGAGGAAATTCCTTGTCCCTATTGTAATAAGAATTTTAATATATAAAGGTCTATGGAAAAAAAGCCATAGGCTTTTTTTTTATAAAATTTTTTATGTAAAGTAATAATTTTTTATGTAAAGTAATATTAATTTAATAGAAAAGGGAAGGGAGTTTAAGATGAAAGAAGTTCTGGAAATTTTATCTAGAGAAATTTATAAAAATATTTCAAGTATAGATAATTTAAATGAAATACAAGAGATAAGAATAAAGGCTAGCAAACCATTAATAGCTGTAGTTAATAATAAAGAAATAATTTTTGGATATAGTGCTACCGTTGAAGATATTAAAAATATGTTGCAAAAAATTAGCAATTATTCTTTGTATGCTTTTGAAGAAGAAATAAAACAAGGATATATAACTATACAAGGAGGTCATAGAATTGGATTAGCAGGACAATGTGTTATAGAAAATGGTACTATAAAAACTATTAAAAATATTGCTTCACTTAACATAAGAATATGCAGGGAAGTGATAGGATGTTCAAATAGCATAATGCAGGCTTTAGTTAAAAATGGAGCAGTGTTAAATACACTGATTATCTCTCCACCAAAGTGTGGGAAAACAACATTATTAAGAGATATAGCTAGAAATATATCTAATGGGAATTTGAATCTTGAAATTATTGGTAAGAGGACTGTTGTAGTAGATGAAAGGAGTGAAATAGCAGCTTGTTATAATGGAATTCCTCAAATGAATGTTGGAATAAGAACAGATGTATATGACAATTGTATAAAAAGTGAAGGAATGATGATTGCTATAAGAAGTATGGGACCAGAAGTATTAATATGTGATGAAATAGGTACTTATAAAGATATGGAAGCCATGTTGATGGCATATAATTCAGGAGTAAATATAATAGCAACTATGCATGGGAAAAGTATAGAGGATATATATAATAGACCTATTTTTAATGAAATTTTAAGCAATAAAATAATTAACAATATAGTTGTTTTAAGTAATAGAGAAGGTGTTGGAACATTAGAAGGTATTTACACTATTTAAGGAGGAAAAAATATGATTAGATTTTTTTTATTAATGCTTATAGTAATGTTATGTTCACTTATTGGATATTCATATGGAGAGCAGTTTAATAATAGATATATTCAATTACAAGAGCTAATGAGAGCATTAATAGATTTGCAAAATGAAATAATATTTGCACATACACCTCTTCCAAATGCATTAAATAAAATAGGGGAAAAGTGTAAAGAACCAATTAAAATTTTACTTAAAGATATATCAGAAAAGCTTAGTAAAAATGAAGTAAGTAATGTATATATAGCTTTTAAGTGTAGTATAAATGACCATAAGAAAAATTTAAATTTAAAGAATGAAGATTATGATGTTTTTTTAGATTTATCAAAATCTTTAGGCGAAACCAATGTAGATGGACAAAGTAAATTATTTAGTTTAGCAAAAGAAAAATTAAATTCATTATTAAAAATAGCAGAAAAAGAATGTAATAGTAATAGAAAGGTATATAGATATTTAGGTGTAAGTGTAGGTGCTATGATATCAATATTTTTAATGTAAAAAGGGAGGAATAATATGTTAGATTTAAGTTTGATTTTTAAGATTGCAGGAGTAGGGATATTATTAGTAATACTTGATAAAGTATTATCAGCTAGTGGAAAAAATGAATATGCAACATTAGCTAATATTGTTGGTATTGTAATAATACTTACTATGATGATATCTCTTATAGGTAGATTATTTGATAGTGTTAAAACTATGTTTATAATGTAGGAGGTTTTCATGGATGTTGTAATTAAAGTTGTAGCATTTTCATTAGTTGTATTATTCATATATATGTTATTACATGAAACAAAAAGTGTATTGTCTTTAATGATATTATTGACAGCAGGAATATTAATCTTTTTATTTATTTCACCATATATAAAAGAAATAATATCATTTATGCGTTCAATGGCAGATAAAGTAGGTATGGATTTTGCTTATATTCAAATAGTTATGAAAATTATAGCAATAGCATATTTATCAACTTTTTGTAGCATGTTATGTAGGGATGCAGGAGTAACAGTTTTAGGAAAAAAGGTGGAGTTTACAGGGAAAATAATGATATTATTTTTAGCTGTGCCAATAATGATGAGTGTTTTAGATTCTATTCTAAAAATAATGTAGGTGCTTAAAAATGAGAAAAATATTAAGGTGTTTAATTATAATTATTTGTTTTATTATGTGTGTAAACATAAATGTTAAAGCTAATACTGAACTTGAAGAAGCAAAAGACAAAATAGAAAGCAACACTAAAATGGAAGAATTTTATCAATATGTTAATGAACTGCAAATTGGTGATGAAGTATTAGGAAAAATAAATGCTAAAGAGTATATATCCACATATTTAAAAACAGGTGAAGATCCTATATCTATGGAGAAAATATGGGATTCAATAGTAAGTTTTTTATTTAAAGAAGTAAAATTAATATTAAAATTAGTAATGTCTATATTAGTAATTGCTCTTTTAAGTGCTATACTTAAAAGTTTACAAGATGCATTTTCTCTTGATGAAGGAGTTTCAAGTATTGCGTTTTATGCATGCTTTGCGCTTTTAATAATGTTATTGTCAAAAAGTTTTTTAGTATCTTTAAATTTAGCAAGGGATGTATTAACTTCTCTTGTAGATTTCATGAATGTTTTATTACCTGTTTTAGTGCTATTAATTTCTACGGCAGGAGGAATAGCTTCTGCTATGACTATAGACCCAATAGTATTAGGTGCCGTTGCAATTACTCCAAGAATATATATGAATTTTATTTTCCCACTTATATTAATATATTTTGCATTACAATTTGCTAATAATTTATCTAGTGAATTTAGCATAGGAAGAATGTGTAAATTTGTCAAACAAATTGTAATGATATCCCAAGGCTTTGTACTTACAGTGTTTGTTGCTATTTTAACTATAAGAGGAATAACGGCTAATACATTAGATGCAGTTGCATTAAAAACAGTAAAATTTGCTGTAGATAATTTTATTCCTATTGTAGGAAAAGCTTTTTCAGATGCTATATCTACAGTTGCTGGGTATTCTTTAGCAATGAAAAGTGTAGTAAGTACCTTAGGAGTTATTATATTAGTAGCTATGGTATTATATCCAATAATAAAGATGGCTGTAATGATTATAAGTTTTAAACTTACAGCAGCAGTTATAGAACCAGTAGTAGATTCTCGTATTTCTTCAAGTGTTGATATGGTTGGTGATGCTTTAGTTATGATATTATCATGCATAATAAGTGTAAGTATTATGTTTTTTATAATGGCTACTATGATAGCATCATCAGGAAAATTTATAGTAGGGGGTTAATTTTATGGAGATAATAAAAAATTGGGCAAGTACACTATGTGTAACAGTTATATTTATATCTATAGCATACTTATTGTTACACACAGATGAAATGAAAAAACATGTGAAATTTGCATTATCATTAATTTTGTTATCTGTAATGATTACTCCTATATTAAATTTTTTAAATTTTGATGAAACCAAAATAGAAAATCCATTTAAAGAAAAAGAAAATTTTGCTCAACAAAATAAAGATAAAGAATCTATTTACAATAATGATTATTTAAAAGAAAGTTTAGAAAATGTATTAACTCAAAAGTTAAAGAATACTTATAAAGATAAAAAATTTGAAGTTGAAATAGAAGGAACTATGAATGTAGATAAAATGGAAGCTGATATTAAACAGGTTAACATAGGAGTTATAGATGATAAAAAAATAAAAAAAGTAGAAAAAATTGTTATTGGGGAAAAAGAAAATAAGTTGCAAATAGAAGATGAATTTTTAAAAGAAGTTAAAAGTATGGTTTGTGATGAGTTACAAATTAGCAAAGATAAGATAAATATTAAGTATATGTAAATAGAGGAGAGGGATATATGGATTATAAAAAATTAAAAGAAAGGTTTGAAACTATACTAAAACAAAAAAATATAGGTAACTTAATAATTATTTTGTTAATAGTTATAATGTTTTTTTTGGTTGTGTCATATTTTTCAGGTGTAAACAATATATCTAAAAGTAAGAAAGTAAATATTGAACCTAAAAATGAAGAAATGAATTTAGAAGCTAATGAAACTATGATAAGTGATTATGAAAAAGAACAAAAAAAAGCTCTTACTGAAATACTAAAGAAGATAGATGGGGTTGGAAATGTAGAAGTTATGATAAATTTTGAAAGTAGTGAAATTAAGGTTCCAGCTATTGAAAATTCATCTACTAAAAACATTACAGAAGAAAGTGATAGTGAAGGTGGTAAGAGGATAAACAATCAAGAAACTACAGGAGGAAAGGTTGTCATAAGTACAAATGTTGAAGGAAATGAACCACTAATTTTAAAAACTGAAAAGCCTAAGATAACTGGAATAGTGGTAGTAGCTGAAGGTGCAGATAATAGTAAAATCAACTATGAAATTAGAAAAGCTATATCAAGTTTATATGATATAGGTGTAGATAAGGTAAATGTGTTTGCAATGAAAAAAAATTAATTTAGAGGTATTTAGGAGGAGTTATTATTATGAATAGAAAGCAAGCTGGGATTATATTAACATTATTAGCATTAATAATTTGTACTGGTATATTAGCTAGTAAAGTTAATAGTGAATTAAAAGATGGAATGAATGAATTAGTATCAACAGACAAGACTGAAACTAAAGAAGAAAGTACATCTACATCAACAGATTATTTTTATGAGGCAAGAAGCGTAAGAGAGCAAAAAGATGATCAGTTTATTGAAAATTTAAATGCTATAATCCAAGATACTAATACTTCACAAGAAAAGAAAAATGAAGCTACAGAAACATTAACTCAAAAAAATATGTCTATGGAGCAAGAATCAAGAATAGAAATGAGCATTAAGAGTAAGGGATTTGAGGATGCTGTATGTATAATAAATGATGATAAAGCTAGAGTTACAGTAAAAAATGATGGTGAATTATTACAAGAAGAAGTTAATGCAATTCAGGATATAGTTCTTAATGTATCTAAAATATATGATGTACAAATAGAAAGCAAATAATTATTTGTATTGTAACAATTTATTTGCTATAATGAACCTATGATTATGAAGTTTTGTGTGGAAAACTTGTAGGAGGGTTCAACTTTATGAGTGAAATAAATAGAGATGAAGCTAATTTAGGTATAGTAAAAATATCAGATGAAGTTATAAGTGTTATAGCGGGTATTGCAGCTTCAGAAATAAAAGGGGTTATTGAAACAAATCATCATAATACTGCATCTAGTATTAGTCAAAAGTTTACTAAAAAAGGATTGACTAAAGGAATTAAAGTTTCAGTAGATAAAGATGAAGCGGTTATAGATATGACTATTAGTGTCCAGTACGGTTTAAAAATACCAGAGGTGGTTTGTCAAGTACAAGAGAACGTTAAAAAGACTGTAGAAGCTATAACAGGATTAAAGGTTGCATTAGTGAACATATATGTGCAAAACATAGTTATCTTAAAAAATGAAGATAAAAATGAAATAGTTGAAAAATAGCAAAAAGTCGCCCTCTGGTTACAGAGGGTGTTTCGTTGTGTTAAAATATTAACTAATGTTTAAGATGAATTTATTAAGATAATAATATTATATAAAGATGTTAACATAGGAGGATATAATGAATAGAAAGAAATCAAGAGAATACTTATTACAATTAACATATCAAATGGATATAACAGGAGATACTGCATTAGAAACATTTGAAAACTTTATTGGAAATGAAGATATTTCTAAAGAAAACATTGATTTAGAATATATAAAACAGGGATTAATAGCAATAGGAGAACAAAAAGAAAAGATAGATAAGGCTATAGAAGAACAATTAGTTAATTGGAAATTAAATAGAATATCAAAAGTTAATTTAGCTATATTAAGATTAGCTATAAACGAATTAATGTTTGTTAATGACATTCCAGAAAGAGTATCAATTAATGAAGCAATAGAGTTATGTAAAAAGTTTTCAGATAATAAATCAGTATCATTTATAAATGGAGTATTAGATAAAGTATATAAAAGTATATAAAATTAAAGTTAAGGGGGAATAATATATGGGAATAATAATGAGTGGAAAAGAAATAGCTAATGAGATAAAAGAAGAAATCAAAAGTTATGTTAACACAACAAAAAAAACTTTAAATAAATCTCCTAAAATAGTTTCTATACTTGTAGGAAATGATGGAGGATCCATATATTATCAAAATTTTCAGCAAAGATTAGCAGAACAATTAAATATTGATTTTGAAAAAATAATTTTAAATGAAACAATATTAGAAGAAGATTTAATTTCTTTGATTAAAAAACTTAATTTTGATAAAAATATAGATGGTATAATTCTTCTTTTACCATTACCTAAACATATTAATGAAAAAATTATAACTAATATAATTAGTGTAGAGAAAGATATAGATTGCTTATCAGAAGCTAGTGTTGGAAGATTTTATAAAGGGGAAAAATCTTTTTTACCATGTACTCCAAATAGTGTTATAACCTTATTAAAAGCATATAAAGTACCTTTAGAAGGAGCTAATGTAGTTATAGTTGGAAGAAGTAATATTGTAGGCAAACCTTTATTTCAAATGTTTTTAAATGAAAATTCAACTGTTACAATATGTCATTCTAAAACAAAAAATTTAAAAAAGATTACTCAAACAGCGGATATATTAGTGTTAGCTATTGGTAAGCCTAAATTTATAGATGGTGAATATATAAAAGAAGGTGCTGTAATTATAGATGTAGGAACTAGCAATGTTAATGGAAAAATTACAGGTGATGTTGATTTTGAAGATGTTATAGAAAAAGCGGCTATGGTAACTCCTGTACCAGGAGGAGTAGGAGCTTTAACTACAACTTTATTATTTAAAAATGCTTGTGAGGGTTTAAAATAATATGAAGCTTAAAATATTAACAGTAACAGAAGTTAATAATTATTTAAAAAAATCCATTGACAATGATTTTATACTTAATAATTTAAGTGTAAATGGGGAGATTTCCAATTTAAAATATCATTCTAGTGGGCATATTTATTTCTCTTTAAAAGATGATAATAGTAAGATTAACTGCATTATGTTTAGAGATAATGCAGTTAATTTGAATTTAAAGCTAGTAGAGGGTATGAAAGTTGAATTAAAGGCAAGTTTATCAGTATACATAAAAGAAGGAAGTTATCAATTATATTGCAAAGAAATTAAAAAGATAGGAGTAGGAGAACTATTTGAAAAATTTGAGTTTCTTAAAAAAGAACTTAAAGAAGAAGGAATTTTTAATTTGGAATATAAAATGAATATTCCTAAGTATCCTAAAAGTATAGGAATAATAACTTCACCTACAGGAGCAGCTATAAGAGATATAATTACTGTTATTAAAAGAAGAAATAAATTATTAGATATGATATTATATCCAGCTTTAGTTCAGGGAAATGAAGCTACTAAAACTTTAATTGAAGGAATAAAATATTTTAATAACAAAAAGAATGTTGATGTTATAATAATAGGAAGAGGTGGAGGTTCTATTGAAGAATTATGGGCTTTTAATGATAAAGAATTAGCTTATGAAATTTTTAATAGTTCAATACCAGTAGTATCAGCTGTAGGTCATGAAGTTGATTATACAATTTGTGATTTTGTAAGTGATATAAGAGCGGCTACACCATCAGCAGCAGCGGAAATTGTATCACCACATTTAAATAATATATTGGAAAATATAGAATATATAGGGGAGAAACTTGAGAATTTTATAAATGTAAAAATAAAAAATGAAAAAAACAAATTAAATTTTTTAGGTAAAATATTGCAAAGTAATGATCCTCATATTATTATAAATGAAAAATATAATGAAGTTAATGAACTTAATAGAAATTTAAAGTATTATTTAAATGTAAAGCTTAATAAGGAAAAAAATAGAATAGAAGGTTTAAATAATATATTAATGGCATTAAATCCTTTAAATACATTAGGTAGAGGATATGCCCTAATAACAGATTTAGAAGATAATATTATAAGTAATGTTTCAAACCTAAAAAATAATAAAAATGTAAAAATAAGAATGAAAGATGGTATTGTAGAATCAGAGATAAGTATTAAAGAATAGAAGTGGGTGAAATTGCTTTGGCAAAAAGAGAAAACAATTATGAGGAAATGTTAAAAGAACTACAATTTATAGTTGATGATTTAGATAGTGGAGAAATGCCATTAGAAGAATCAATAAAAAAATATGAACAAGGGGTAAAATTACTTAATAAATTATATAAAAAATTAAATGCTCTAGAAGGAAAAATAAAAATAGTTAATAATGATGTTGAAAAAGACTTAGGAGGAGAAATCAATGAATTTTGATGCCTTAAAGGTTCTTATAGATAAAAGCTTAGAAGAATATTTTTTAGGTGAAAAAAGTTATAATAAAAAATTATATGAAGCTATGGCTTATAGTGTAAATATAGGTGGAAAAAGGATAAGACCTATTATTATGTTATTAAGTTATTATATATATAAAAATGATTATGAAACAATTTTACCAGCAAGTTTAGCTTTAGAGATGATACATACTTATTCTTTAATTCATGATGACCTTCCATGTATGGATAATGATGATTTAAGAAGAGGTATGCCAACTAATCATAAAGTCTTTGGAGAAGCAGTTGCTGTATTAGCAGGTGATGCACTATTGAATGAAGCTATGAATATATTGTTAAAATTTTCTTTAGAGAGAGATATTCAAGCATTAAAAGCTAGTAAAGAGATTTTAGAGGCAGCAGGTGCTGAGGGAATGATTGGTGGACAGATTGTAGATATAATAAATGAAGGTAATAAAGAAAAAATATCTTTAGAAGAATTAAATTATATGCATTTAAAAAAGACTGGAGAGTTAATTAAATCATCAGTAATAGCAGGGGCTATTTTAGCAAATGCTTCTGAAAAGGATATAGATTTATTAAGAGACTATGGATATAAATTAGGATTGGCTTTTCAAATAAAAGATGATATTTTAGATGTAATAAGCACAACTGAAGATTTAGGTAAAAATGTTAAAAGTGATATAGATAATGATAAAACAAATTATGTTTCTTTATTTGGGGTAGAGGAATGTCAGAGAAAATGCAATATTTTGACTGAAGAATGCTTAAATATATTAGATAGTATAGATGGAAATATTACACCTTTAAAAGAAATTACCTTATCATTATTACATAGAAAATATTAAGAAAAGGAATTGGTGTAAATGAGAGATGTTTTATATAGTATAAGGAGTCCTAAAGACATACAAAGCTTAAACAATAGCCAATTAATATCTTTAGCTGATGATATAAGGGAATTTTTAATAGATAGAGTTTCTAAATCAGGAGGGCATTTAGCATCAAATTTGGGGGTAGTTGAATTAACACTAGCCCTTTTTAAAAATTTTGATTTTTCTAAAGATAAAATAATTTGGGATGTAGGGCATCAAAGTTATGTACATAAATTATTAACTGGTAGAATAGAAGAATTTAATAATTTAAGACAATATGGTGGTATGAGTGGATTTCCCAAAAGAAGTGAAAGTAAATATGATTTTTTTGATACAGGACATAGTAGCACTTCTTTATCAGCTGCTTGTGGAATGGCAAGAGCTAGGGATATTTTAAAGAAAAATAATAATGTTGTTGCAGTTATAGGTGATGGTGCATTAACTGGAGGTATGGCATTAGAAGCATTAAATGATATAGGATATAAAAAAAGTAGAGTTATAATAATATTAAATGATAATCAAATGTCCATTTCTAAAAATGTTGGCGGACTTTCTAGTTATTTAAGTAAGATAAGATTAGATCCAGGATATAATAAATTAAAAGCTGAAATTAATTCAACTTTAAATCATTCAAATGTTGGTAAAAATATAGCTACATCTATAACTAAAATAAAGGATAGCATAAAACAATTGGTTGTACCAAGTATGTTTTTTGAAGATATGGGATTAAAATATTTAGGACCTATAGATGGTCATAATATAAAAGAGTTAAGTGAAGTATTTTCAAGAGCAAAAGAGATAGAAGGTCCAGTTATTATTCACACTGTTACTCAAAAAGGTAAAGGTTATGATTATGCAGAACAAAATCCTAATAAATTTCATGGCGTAGGACCTTTTGATTATGAGAGTGGAGAATTTGTAAAAAGTTCAGGAAAAAATTATTCAAAGATTTTTGGAGATGAATTAGTAAGTTTAGCTAAACAAGATGAAAGAATAGTAGCTATAACTGCAGCTATGCCTGATGGTACAGGACTAAAAAATTTTTCTAAAGAATTTCCTAATAGATTTTTTGATGTAGGTATAGCAGAACAACATGCTGTTACATTAAGTGCAGGAATGGCATTAGAAGGATTAAAGCCTTTTTTTGCAGTGTATTCAACATTTTTACAAAGAGGATATGATCAAGTATTGCATGATGTTTGCATACAAAATATTCCAGTAGTGTTTTGTATAGATAGAGCTGGAATTGTAGGTGAAGATGGAGAAACACATCAAGGGATTTTTGATATTTCTTACTTATCTCATATACCTAATATGACTATAATTTCACCAAAATGTATGGATGAAGTTGGAGCAATTCTTAAATGGGCATCAGAATATAATAGTCCTTTAGCAATAAGATATCCAAGAGGTGGCGATTTAAATCTTTCATTAAAACCATTAAATAAAATAATTTTAGGACAATGGGAAAAATTAAGAGCGGGTAAGAAAGTAGTAATTATAGCTACTGGAAGAATGGTTCAGCATTCTTTAATAGCAGCTGAAGAATTTAAAAAAGAATCTGGTGAAGATGTTACTGTTATAAATGCAACATTTATAAAACCAATAGATAAAAAAATGATTTATGAACTTGCTCAAGATGAATTTGATTTTATTACTGTAGAAGATAATATGATTTTAGGTGGATTGGGCTCTTTAATATTAAATGAATTAAATAAAATAAATTTTAAAGGCAAAATAGTAACTTTAGGTTATGATGATAATTTTATACCTCATGGTGATGTAAATATTCTTTATGCTAAAAATAAATTAGATCCAATGGGAATAAAAGAATCTATCAAAAGTTTAATGAAGTAAAAGGAGTAACTTATGGCTGAAAAAAAAGAAAGATTAGATGTGCTTTTGGTTGAAAAAGGAATTTTTGAATCAAGAGAAAGAGCTAAAGCTAGTATAATGGCTGGTAAAATATTTGTTGATGGTCAAAGAGTTGATAAATGTGGAGAAAAAATAGCTATAAATTCTAATATAGAATTTAAAGGAGAAAAAATTCCATATGTAAGTAGAGGTGGATTTAAATTAGAGAAGGCTATTAAATCATTTAATATTAATTTGAGTGAAAAAATATGTTTTGATATTGGAGCTTCTACAGGAGGCTTTACAGATTGTATGCTACAAAATGGAGCTAAAAAAGTATTTTCTATAGATGTAGGGTATGGACAATTTGCTTGGAAGTTAAGAGTGGACCCTAGAGTTGTATGTATGGAAAGAACAAATATTAGATATGTTACAATAGAAGATACAAAAGAATTTGGAGATTTTGCATCTATAGATGTTTCTTTTATTTCTTTAACAAAAGTATTACCAGCAACTGTTAATTTATTGGGTGAAAATGGTGAAATAATGGCACTTATAAAGCCACAATTTGAAGCAGGAAGAGAAAAAGTAGGAAAAAAAGGTGTAGTAAGAGAAGCTGAAACTCATATAGAAGTTATTGAAAAAATAGTAAATTTTGCTTTGGAAAATAATTTAGATATTTTAGGGTTAGATTACTCTCCAATTAAAGGTCCAGAAGGTAATATAGAGTATTTAATATATCTAAAAAAATGTGATGAATGTAGAGATTTTGATTATAATATTATAAATGAGGTAGTAAATAAATCTCATAATAATTTATAGTATTAAAAGAGGTATAATGAATAATATAGGTGTTATAATTAATAAAAGTAAAGATAAAAATGGAAAAATGCTTGAAAAAGTAATAGAACAAATAAAACTTTATTTAAATCCTAAGAAAATAATTATAATTGAACAATATGAATCTAAAATTAAAGAAGAATGGAGTTTAATTGACTTGTTAATAGTATTAGGTGGTGATGGAACTTTGCTAGGGGTTGCGAGAGAGTTTTCTCACATTATAAAAGCACCTATATTAGGAGTAAACATAGGTAACTTAGGGTTTATATCTAGTATAGAAAGTAATGAACTAGATAAGGCTTTACTAAAAATAAAAGAAAATGATTATAAAGTAGAAAAAAGAATGATGTTACAATGTAATATAAAAGGTACTGAATTTTTTAAGAGTAAAGCTTTAAATGATATGGTTTTAGCAAGAGGAACACTTTCTAGAATGACTAAATATAAAATTGTAATTGATGGAAATCTATATACAACTTTTAATGGAGATGGAGTAATAATATCTACCCCTGTAGGATCTACTGCATATTCATTTTCAGCAGGAGGTCCTCTTATTGCACCTAATTTAAAAACTATATCTATAGTTCCTATATGTGCTCATACTCCTGGAATAAGACCTTTAATAGTTAGTTCAAAAAGTAAAGTAGAAATAATTCCAGAGATAAAAGAAGAAGAAAATTTTTTAACGATAGATGGGCAAAAATCTATAAAAATTAATAAAGGAACTAAAATTAAAATTAAACAAAGTAAAGATAATTTTAATATAATAGTATTTAACAATAAAAATTATTTTAAAGTTTTAAGAAAAAAAATTTTTGGTAAAGTTCCGGAATGTGAAGGAGATTAACAAATGAAATCAAAGAGGCATTCTAAAATTATAGAGATAATAAATGAAAAAGTAATAGAGACTCAAGAAGAGTTAGCAGAAGAATTAAAACAGGCAGGATTTGATGTAACTCAAGCAACGGTATCAAGAGATATAAAAACTTTAAAGTTAATAAAGACTCAAGATATTGATGGAAAATATAAATATTCTATTTTAAATGAACAAAAAAATGATATGGTTGATAAATTAACTAGCATATTAAATAATACAGTTATACATGTTGAGAATATAGACAAGATGGTAGTTGTAAAAACACTTTCAGGTTCAGCATCAGCAGCGGCAGAAGCTATAGATACGCTTAAATTAGGAGATGTAGCAGGAACTATTGCAGGAGATAATACCATATTTATCTTAGTTAGAACTCTTGATAAAGCAGAAGAATTAGTTAAAACTATATTAAAAATGATGAAAGAATAATTGAATTTTATTTTAGGAGGTGTGATATGCTTCTGCAACTATCTATTAATAACTTTGCATTAATAGAAAGCTTAAGCTTAGACTTTAAGAAGGGATTTACTATTCTTTCTGGAGAAACAGGAGCAGGAAAATCTATATTAATAGATGCTATTAATTATGTATTAGGTAGCAAATTTAATAAAGGTACAATAAGAACTGGTGAGGATAAAGCATTTGTAGAAGCTATATTTGATATAGAAAATAATGCAAATGTTAAAAGTATATTAAATGAATTAAATATAGAATATGATGATATTATTATAATTTCAAGAGAAACTTTCCAAAATGGTAAAAGTATTATAAAAATTAATGGAAAATCTGTTATATTGTCTGTTTTAAAAAAAGTAAGTGAAAAACTTGTAGATATACATGGTCAACATAATAATCATACATTATTAAATAAAGAAAATCATATAATATACTTAGATTCTTTTGCATGGAATGATTTAAAAGATAAATTAAACTTATATAAAGATTCTTATATAAAATTAAAGGATATTGATAATAAAATAAAAGAATTAAGTAAAGAAGGAAAAAATGAAAAGTTAATAAGTTATATTGAATATCAGATTAAAGAGATTGAAGAAGCTAAACTAATAGATGGAGAAGAAGAGGAATTAAATGAACAATATAATATTTTATTTAATTCAGAAAAAATAAGAAATGCATTAAGTTTATCTTATAATTTATTTAATTCTTCACAAAGAGATAATTCTATTTTAGATTCTATTTCTACAATTACAAAAGAATTAAGTTTAATAGAAAATCATTCAGAAAAGATAAAAACTTTAAATGAAAAAATAAATAATATATTTTATGATTTACAAGAGATAAGTATAGATATAAGAGATATTTCTGAAAATATATCTTATAATGAACAAGAATTAGAAGAAATAAACAGTAGAATATATAAAATAAGTATTCTTAAAAAGAAGTATGGAGTATCAATTAAAGAAATTCTTAAATATAAATTAGATTTAGAAAAACAATATGATGAAATGATCAATTCAGAAAAGATATTAGAAAAATTATACTTACAAAAAAATTCTATAATAAATGATTTGCAAAAAATATCTGAATATTTAACACAAATTAGATGTAAATCAGCATGTATTCTAGAAGAAAAAATTCAATCAGAGTTGGAATATGTGGGATTAGGTAAATGTAAATTTAAAGTTAGTGTAGAAAACAGTGAAGAATTTAATGCATTAGGTAAAAATATAGTTCAATTTTTAATATCAACAAATCCTGGAGAACCAATGAGATCAATGGGAAAAATAGTATCAGGTGGAGAATTATCAAGAATAATGTTATCAATGAAAACAGTTTTTATTAATAAAGATAAAATACCAACAGTTATATTTGATGAAATTGATACTGGAATAAGTGGAAGAATAGCTCAATGTGTAGCAGAAAAAATGTATCAGATTTCTACAAAACATCAAGTTTTTTGTATAACTCATTTACCTCAAATTACAAGTATGTCAGATAATCATTATATAGTTAAAAAGAATATTACTAATGAAAAAACATTTACTAGTGTTGAACCTATCGGAGAAAAAGATAAAATAGTAGAAATTGCAAAAATGTTAGGCGGAGTGGAATTAACAGAAAATACATTATTAAATGCTGAAGAGATGATAAGATTAGCAGCTAATAAAAAAAGATATATTATAGATAATAATACATAATATATAAGAATTTTATACAAAATAGAACTGTAAGACAGTTCTATTTTTTTTGAAAAAATATCAATAAAAATGATAATAATTAGTATAAATTTAAATCTTTTGGCTATAATAACAAAGTTAATATAGCATAATGATTTTAAGAAGTGGGAAACTTAAGTATAGAAAAGGAGGAGATAAAATGAATTTTTTAAATGAAAAAAAAATAAGGATTTTTAAACTTATAATATTTTCACTATTATTAGTTTTATCTTCTATATTCATATTTTCAAATGAAATAAATTGTCTTGCAGAAAATGTGAGTACTGAAGTATCCCCAGTAATTTTAAATAACACATCAAAACATAAAGAATTTAAAAATAATTACGGAGTTTTAGAAGTAAATAATATTTTAAAATCAAAGGATATTGAGCTTTATCCAGGTGGAATTCCCATAGGTGTAAAAATTTCTACAGAAGGAGTATTAGCTGTTGGATATTCTCAAATAGAATTAAAAGATAATATTATAGAGAGTTCAGCTAAAGAAAGTGGTATAGAAGTAGGGGATATATTATTAAAGTTTAATGGCAAAAATATAGAAAATTCTAAAGATTTAGCAAGAAAATTAAATGATGTTAAAGATAAAAATATAAAAATACTTATAAATAGAAATGGAAAAGAATTGGAGAAGAATGTAGAAGTAATTATAGATTCTAAAGGAAATAAAAAAATAGGATTATGGGTAAGAGATTCTACAGCAGGAGTTGGAACATTAACTTTTTATCATGAAAATACTAATAAATATGGTGCTTTAGGGCATCCTATAACAGATAGTGAAACTGATAAAATTCTTAATGTTAAAAAAGGAGATTTGATAGAATCTGTAATTAAAAGTGTAAGAAAAGGAGAAAAAGGATTACCAGGAGAATTAAAAGGGATATTTATAAATGAAAATACTCCTATAGGTAATGTAACATCTAATACTTCCTGTGGAATTTTCGGAGAAATGAAAGGTAATAAGTTAAAATCCATTTATAATAAGCCTTATAAAGTAGGAAAAAAAGAAGATATTAAATTAGGCCCAGCTAAAATAATAAGCACAGTAGATGAAAATGGACCTGAAATGTATGATATTGAAATAATTAAATTATTATCTCAAACTGAAGCAGGACCTAAAAGCATGGTAATTAAAGTAGTAGATAAAAAGCTTTTAGAAAAAACAGGAGGAATTGTGCAAGGTATGAGTGGTAGTCCTATTATACAAAATGATAAAATAATAGGTGCAGTAACTCATGTTTTAGTAAATAAGCCTGATACAGGATATGGAATTTACATAGAATGGATGTTAAAAGATTCAAATATAATAAAATAAGTGTGTATAAAGTAAATATATGTTATAATAAATACTAAGGAAAAGTAAAATTTTTCTTAGTATTTTTATTAAATTTAGAAGGATTTATAATGAATTTGTCGAATAAGTTTAATGTAAATAAATGGAAAAAGATAGTAGAGGTAAGGAGAGAAGTTTATGAAAGATTCAAAAATATCTGTATTAATAGCTGATGATAATAAAGAGTTTTGTAACATATTAAATGATTATTTGCTTAATCAAAGAGATATAGTTGTAACTGGAATAGCAAAAGATGGAGTAGAAGCTCTAAAATTAATTGAAGAAAAAAAGCCAGATTTGGTCGTTTTAGATATAATAATGCCTCATTTAGATGGATTAGGAGTATTAGAGAAATTAAGCTCTTTAAATACTGATAAAATTCCAAGAATAATAGTATTATCTGCTGTAGGTCAAGATAAAATAACACAAAGAGCAATAACATTAGGAGCAGATTATTAAGTAGTAAAACCTTTTGATATGGATGTATTTACAAAAAGAATAAGACAAATGTTTAACAATACCATTTCAGAAGAGGTATCAACTAATAGAACTATATCTTTAGTAGAAGTACCTGAATTAAAATATGAAAGTAAAAAAGAACCTATGGATTTAGAATCAGAAATAACAAATATAATTCATGAAATAGGAGTTCCAGCTCATATTAAAGGGTACATGTATTTAAGAGAAGCTATAACAATGGTTGTAAATGATATGGAATTATTATCAGCTATAACAAAAGAATTATATCCATCAATAGCTAAAAAATATAATACTACAGCTAGTAGAGTAGAAAGAGCTATTAGACATGCAATAGAAGTTGCTTGGGGAAGAGGACAAATTGAAGCTATAAATAAGTTATTTGGTTATACGGTGCATAATGATAAAGGCAAACCAACAAATTCAGAGTTTATTGCTATGGTTGCAGATAAACTTAGATTGAAAAATAAAGTTAGCTAATAAAAGAATTAAAATAGGGTTAATATGAATTTAAGAGAAGAAACATTAAATGAAAATATTATTTATGAAGGAAATATTTTAAAACTTGTTAATCAAGAGGTTAAATTACCAGATGAAAATAGAGCTTTTAGAGAAATAGTTAGACATTCTGGTGGAGTAGCAATAATTGCATTTATAGATGATGAAAATATATTATTAGTTGAACAATTTAGAAAGCCTTTTGATAGAAATTTTTTAGAGATACCTGCAGGTAAAATTGATAAAAATGACATAGATTATAAAATAGGTGCTTTAAGAGAGCTAGAAGAAGAAACAGGCTATTCAACACAAAATATAAAATTTATTGGGAAAATAGCACCATCTCCTGGTTTTTGCGATGAAGAAGTAAATATTTATGTTGCAAAAAATTTATATAAAAGACAAATTTTATTTAAAGATGAAGATGAATTTCTTAATTTAAAAGTAGCTTCATTAAAACATGTAAAAAAAATGATATGTAAAGGAAAAATAATAGATGCTAAAACAATAGCTGCGATATTTTTTTTGGAAAATATTTAGTATTTAAATAGTTTGAACAATTTAATTGTTCAAACTATTTTTTTTGTAATTAAGAATAAATTTATTATGTAAATCATAAATTTTATTATAAAAGATAAGAAAGGTGGTTAAATATGAAAAGAATATTGCAACAAATAAAAGAAGCTATGCAAGATAATAAAGTTACTTTTTTATGGATATTATTGTTTTTTTTAATAGGTTTAGTGCTTGGATCCTACACTGTATATTATATGAGTGATTTTAATAAAATTGAAATAAGCAATTATTTTAATAACTTTTTAGAACATATAAAAACTAGTCCTATAAGTTATACACAAATATTATTAAATAGTGTAACTAATATAATTCCAATGGTTATATTAATAATTTTATTAGGATATACAATGATAGGAGCACCTATTATATTAATAATTGATATGATTAAAGGTTATGTAATTGGGTTTACATTTTCTTTGTTAGTTACACTTCTTGGTACAAAAGGAGTTTTAATATTATTTCTGGGCATTATAATTCAAAATTTGATATTTATTCCATGTATTATTATTATAAGTATTTTAGCAGTAAAAAATTCTACTATAAAGTTTAAAGGTGATATTTTAAAAGAAGGCGTTAGAAATAGTAAAATCAATAAGTTATATATAAATATACAAGCTATTTTAAGTTTAATTTTAGTAGCAGGAATAATAATAGAAACATATATATCACCAAATTTAATTAAATTAGTAATTACTGGTTAATGTTTGTAATATAAATAATTATGTAATAACATTTTAGTTAGGAGTTAATATGAGAGATTTGGTAAGCAAATATGAAGTATACCTAGAATCTATAGGAAAGAGAAAAAACACTGTTAGTGCATACATTACTGATGTTTCTATGTATTTAGATTTTGTTGAGGAGAGTAATTTAACTGTAAATGAAGAAGGATACCCATTAATTGCTTATATTCAATATTTAAAGGACAAGAAGAAATCACCATCTTCTATTCAGAGAACTATAATATCATTAAGAAATTTTTATAATTTTTTAGTGGCTGAAGAAGTAATTAAGAAGGTACCTGAACTCTCAATAAGAAAAGAAAAAGTAGAAAAAAGAAAGCCATTAGTACTTACTGTTGATGAAATAAATAAAATTATGAATAGTACTAATATTGCTACTGAAAAAGGTGTACGAGATAAAGCTCTATTAGAAGTAATGTATGCTACTGGAATGAAAGTTTCTGAGCTTATATCTCTTGCAGTAGATGATGTAGATTTAGAATTATCTTTTGTTAGATGTACAGACAACAAAGGATATGAACGTTTAATTCCAATAGGAAAAGAAGCAAGAGAATCTTTAAAAAGGTATATAGTTGTTAGAGAAGAAACGTCTAAAGGAACAGATAAATTATTTTTAAATATGAGTGGAGAGCCAATAACAAGACAGGGTGTATGGAGAATAGTTAAAGAGTATTCAGTTATAGCAAGTATAGATAAAGATATAAATTTAAATACTTTTAGACATTCTTTTGCAGTACATTTATTACAAAATGGTGCAAATGCTAAAGTTGTTCAAGAACTATTAGGAAATCAAGTTATGACGTATATTGATATGTATTATGAAATAATTAATAGTGAAAAAATAAATAATATATATAGAAAAGCTCATCCACGAGCTTAAATGTGAATAAAAGGCTTTTTTGGAGCCTTTTATTTTAAAATAAGGATTATTGGAGTTTGAGTTTTGATGAATTTTTTGGTAATATTAAAAAGGTGATGAAAATGATATCATAAAGATGTTTAAACGTATGGAGGAAATACTTATGAGAATGTATGATTTAATTTTAAAAAAAAGAAATGGTGGTGAATTATCTAAAAACGAGATTAATTTTATTGTGGATAATTACACAAAAGGAAGCATTCCAGATTATCAAATGGCAGCTTTATTAATGGCTATTTATTTTCAAAAAATGAATGCTAGAGAAACTTCAGATTTAACAATGGCTATGGTTAATTCAGGAGATGTTTTAGATTTATCAAAAATAGAAGGTGTTAAAGTAGATAAACATTCAACTGGTGGAGTTGGAGATACTACTACATTAGTTTTAGCACCTATGGTTGCTTCTCTTGGAATACCAGTTGCTAAGATGTCTGGAAGAGGGTTAGGTCATACTGGAGGAACTATTGATAAACTAGAGAGTTTTGAAGGATTTTCAGTTGAAATGTCAAAAGAAAAATTTATAGATAATGTTAATAAAATAAAAATTGCTGTTGCAGGGCAAACTGGTGATTTAGCTCCAGCTGATAAAAAGATATATGCATTAAGAGATGTTACAGCTACTGTTGATAATATTTCTTTAATAGCATCAAGTATAATGAGTAAAAAAATAGCAGCAGGTGCTGATGCTATAGTTTTAGATGTAAAAGTTGGTGATGGAGCATTTATGAAAACTCCAGAAATGGCAAAAGAGTTGGCAGAAGAAATGGTTTCAATAGGAAAAAATGTAGGAAGAAAGACTGTGGCAGTAATTTCTGATATGGATCAGCCTCTTGGATTTGCAATAGGTAATGCTTTAGAGGTAGAAGAAGCAATAGAAACATTAAGAGGAAATGGACCTAAAGATTTATTAGAATTATGTCTTACTTTAGGAAGTAATATGGTTGTATTATCAGGTCATGCAAAGGATGAAGCAGAAGCAAGAAAAATGTTAGAAAAAAGTATAGCATCAGGAATAGCATTAAAAAAATTAAAAGAGTTTGTTAATGCTCAAGGTGGAGATGCATCTGTAATTGATGATACCTCAAAATTACCAAAAGCAAAATATATTATTCCGGTAAAAAGTGAGCAAGATGGTATTGTTAGTAAAATAAATGCTGAAAATATAGGTTTAGTAGCAATGGAACTAGGAGCTGGAAGAGCTACTAAAGATAGTATTATTGATTTAGCTGTAGGAATAGTATTAAATAAAAAAAGAGGAGATAAATTAAAAAAAGGTGATATAATAGCATATGTTCATGCTAATGATTTAAATAAAGGTGAAAAAGCTGTAAAAGATATTTTGGCAAATTATAGTATAGGTAATTCATTTAAAGATATACCTTTAGTATATGATATTATAAAATAGATTTTATATAAATTTAAAAGCAAAGCAACTAAAAGTTTACTATTTTTAAAATAGTAAACTTTTAGTTGCTTTTTGGCTTATAAAGTAAAAAATACAATTAGTTTTATATATTAGTGATAATTTAAATTTTTTCGGAGAAAATAAGTTTGAAAGGAGGATATATTTATGAAAAAAAATTTTAAAAAACAGGCATCTATAATTGCACTTATATTTTTCCTGTGTACATTATGTACTACTGTAAAGGTAAAAGCTGATGAAAATATAGAGGTTGAAGCTAAATCAGCTATTTTAATGGAAGCTAATACTGGTAAGGTGATATTTGAAAAAAATTCAAATGAAAAGTTTGCACCTGCTTCTGTAACTAAAATAATGACTATGTTATTAGCTATTGAGCAAGTAGATAGTGGAAAAATAAAGTTAAGTGATGAAGTAACAGTAAGTGAAAATGCAAAAAAAATGGGTGGAAGTACTATGTTACTAGACGTTGGAGAAGTTAGAACAGTAGAAGAATTATTAAAGGGAATAGCCATTGCATCAGGAAATGATGCGGCTGTAGCTATGGGAGAATATTTAGGTGGTAGTGAAAGTGGATTTGTTGATATGATGAATAAGAGAGCTGAAGAGCTAGGAATGAAAAATACCACTTTTAAAAACTGTACAGGATTGCCTATAGATGGACATTTAACAACGGCTTTAGATATTTCAATAATGTCTAGAGAACTATTAAAACATTCAAAAATTCTAAAATATACAGGTACATATATGGAAACTATATCAGAAGGTAGAAGAAGTCCAATAGAATTAGTTAATCATAATAAACTAGTTAGATTTTTTAAAGGGTGTGATGGCTTAAAAACTGGATTTACAGATACAGCCAAATATTGTATATCAGCTACAGCTACTAGAGATGGTGTAAGAATGTTATCTGTTATAATGGGAGCGCCTACATATAAAGTAAGAAACAGAGATGCTAGTATGCTTTTAAATCATGGCTTTTCTAAATATGAAAGCAAACAGATTGTTGAAAAAGATGGAGAAGTAGAAAAAATAATTATGAACAAAAAAGGAGATAAATTCATAATTGCAAAAGCTAAAGATAATTTAACTTTAGTTTATCCTAAAGGTTGTTTTGATAAAATAGAGAAAAAATTAAATATTGATGAAAGTAAGAATAAATATAATAAAGATGAAACTATAGGTTATTGTGAATATTATTTAAATGGAGAGTTATTAGATAAAATAGAATTATATTCAGATAGAGATATAAAAGGTGGAAGTTTTATAGATAATATAAAATATAAATTACAAAAATTATTTTCCGGAAAAGAATAATTATAAAAAGCAATTAGTAAAGAATTAACACTAATTGCTTTTTCAATTTATAACTGCTATTATATAATTTGAAGTTTATGCATTAGGAGAAATAAAAGGTGGAAAAGCCAATTTTTAAATTAAAGAATTTTGATGGTCCTTTTGACTTATTGTTGCATTTAATAAAAAAAAATAAAATGAATATAAGTGATATACCTATACATGAAATTACAGAGCAGTATCTAGAGTATATAAATATGATGCAAGAATTAGATCTAGAAATTACTTCAGAGTTCATAGTAATAGCAGCAACTCTAATAGAAATAAAGTCTAAATCATTATTGCCAAATAATAATGCAGATAAAGAAATAGAAGAAAAAGATTTAACAAAGGAATTAACAGAAAAGCTTATTGAATATAAAAAATTCAAAAAAGTTTCTGAATTTTTAAAGAGTAGAGAGTTAACAATAGGAGAAGTTTTTACTAAAAAACCTGAAGTGATTGAAGATGTTAAAATAGATAATAACGATGATTCTTATTTGAAAAATGTAACTATGTTGCAATTATATAGAATATATAATGAAATTATTAGAATATATAATGAAAAACAAAATACTACAATAATAGAAAAAAAAATAAATAAGGATGTTTATAAAGTAAAAGATAAAATTATTTATTTGAAAAATAAATTACAAGATACAAAAATTTTAAATTTCTCACAAGTTATTTATGAATGTGAATGTAAACTAGAGATTATTGTTAGTTTTTTAGCTTTATTAGAGTTGACTAAAGAAGCTTGTGTAAAAA
>NZ_WHJC01000019.1 GCF_009295725.1 Clostridium tarantellae | reverse complement strand
ATATTTTCCTCCTATAGTTTGGTTTGTGGTAATTCTTAAATTATAGCAGAAAATATGTTGGATTTTTTATTTTTTCAAAATAACTAGCACAAGACGTTAAATTAATAAAACTTTAATGAAAAAACAACTTATAAATAGCAAGAATTTTCAAAATATGCATTGTTAATATTCTTATAGCAAACTATAATTAAAACATTTAATTTAAGCAATTTGTATTAAGTCTTGCTAATTAGCTTTTATTTAAATAATTTTCACTTCACCTTCATTGGCTTTTTTCATCCACCATTTAATTCTTTCTTTTAATTCTTCTTTTACCTTTTTATATTTACAGTCATTTATTAAATTATTTTGTTCTAAAGGGTCTTTTTCTAAATCAAATAAATATCTCTCTGTATACACATCACTTCCTGAATGTATCCAAGGATTTTTATCTTCTGCATGAATACAATAGGTATACTTATTACTTCTAATAGCTCTCCCCACAAAACTTTCACTAATTTGCATAAATATTTCATCTTTCCAGTTCATATCTTCATTAAAAACTTCTTGTAAATCATCCCCTTGCATGCTGTTTGGTATTTCACACCCTGCTATATTTAAAATAGTTTTTGGTAAGTCTATTAAACTAACCATTTTATTTATTCTTTTTCCTCCATTAAAGTTCATACCTTTTATTATCATAGGTATATGGGATGCACTATCAAAGCAAGTTCTTTTATAATCATCTAACCCTAATCCCTTTAAATCTCTATTTCTAGTTTTAAAATGACATCCATGGTCGCTAGTATAAATTATTAAAGTATTATCATATAAATCTTTTTCTTTTAATTTATTTATAATTCTTCCTACATTTTCATCTAATGAATTACAACAACCTAAGTAATCTGAATATTCTTTTTCCCAATCTCCTACTCCCTCTTTAAGATCTAAAGGTGTTTTAAAATTTTTAAATTTTTCTTTACTACCTTGAGGACCTTGATAACAATTCATATTATTTTGATGATGTGGTTCTATATGAGATAAAAATAAAAAAAATGGTTCTTCTTCACTTTGTTCTTCTATATAATTAATAGCAAAATCTGTTATACAATCTACTCTATAACCATGAAACATAATCTTATTTCCATCCTTATCAAAAACATATCCACCATATCCATTAGAAGTAAACTCTAATACATCAGATGCCATCCAGTAATCTATATATCCGCCTCTTCTATCTAAAGGTATAGACTTAATTTCATAATTATTTTCTTGTTCATCAGATGCTAAGTGCCATTTTCCTACATAACCAACCTTATACCCCTGTTCTTTTAAATAATGAGCCATTGTTTTTTCATATACTGGTAATGATATACCATTTTTAAAACAACCTATCTCAGTAGCAAATTTTCCTGTCTGAAGAGATGCTCTAGCTGGTCCACATACCGGTTGCATTGTAAAAGCATTCTCAAACAATACTCCCTCTTTTGCTAATTTATCTAAGTTAGGGCTTATATCTAACTCCTGACCATAACACCCTAAAGTATCATATCTTTGTTGATCTGAAAAAATAAAAACTATATTTGGTTTTTTATTACTCACAAATAACCCTCCAATTTTTTCCTATTAATGTATAATATTTTAATTTTATATTTACAAAATTCAACATAAGTAAAAAAAAACCTTTTTTAAATTTAGATAACACTAGTGAATCTATTATATTATTTTAGTAAAAAATAACTGTTATTGATTTTTTTCCTAATACGTTGTATTATTATATTGAAAATTTAAGTGCTAGGGGTGCTTTTAAAGCTGAGAGATGATTTATTTCATTAACCCTCAACACCTGATCTGGTTAATTCTAGCGTAGGGAAGCGATTTGAAGATTATGTATGAGAATATGTACTTATCAGACCGTTATTCCTTAATGGGAATTCGGTCTTTTTTATTTTCCTATAAGCACTTAAGAATAAATTATTGAAGGGAGAGATTTTATTATGATGTCTTTGCACGAAATCTTTAGAGATTTTATTCAAAGTTTATCTGATATTTTTTCTAATTTGCCTGAAAAAATATCAACACTTTTTAACAATCCAATTATACTTTTGACTTTGCTAGGATGTGTATTAATATTTTTATTATTAATGAAATCAAAAAGTATTAAATTTACACCTAAAATGTTAACTACTATTGGAATAGCTATTGCTTTAACAACAGTACTTAATATGCTTAAAATTTATAAATTTCCACAAGGTGGAGGAATCACCTTAGCAAGTATGATTCCATTACTTTTAATAGCTTATATGTATGGCCCTTTAGTAGGTATGCTATCTGGATTTATTTTTGGTATTTTATCTTTATTTTTAGACCCATACATTATGCATCCCGTACAAGTATTATTTGATTATCCATTACCTTATATGGCATTAGGTATAGCTGGTTTCTTTAAAAACAAAAAAATAATTGGTGCTATTGTAGCTATATTTTGTAGATTTATTTTTCATTTTTTATCAGGTGTTATTTTCTTTGGTAGCTTTGCACCAGAAGGTATGTCTCCTTGGATATACTCATTAAGTGTTAATGGTTCTTTAATTGGTTTAGATGGACTTATTTGTGTAATAATTCTAACTATAATTCCATTAAATAGATTAATTAAAACATCTAGAAATCAGGCTTATGCTAGTTAATATGAATATAAACCTTATAAAAATTTAAGATTTTAATATTATTAAGGGATATAACAACTATTAGGTTTCAACTGCATAATAATTGTTATATCCTTTTGTCTAAATAAAGTTTATAAAATATACTTATTTACACTTTCAATTTCACATAATTTATATTAACAATGGTATATTATCTAAACTTTAAGTAATTCCTGTGTATTTTTATTTAAAGTAATTTCACTATATTCATCTACTAATGAAACAATTACCTTTCTCTTTTCCTTATACTTTTCTAAATTGGAATAAAATTTTATTAATTCTCCTATATCACTAATTTTTATTTCATATTTTTTTAATGATATTTTATTTTGTACACACTTGGTACATAATATATCTAATGAATTTATATCCCTATATCTTTTATAAAAATCATACATTATAGGAATTAGTTTTTCCGTAAAATAAAAATAATTATTATTTAAAATTCTATTTACTATTTCATCTATGTTTTCATCTTTTTTAATATTATAAGCTTTTATAATTCTATTAATATAATTTAATGTGTATTTCCTTCCATAACTTTCTATTAATAATTCTATTGATGTATTAGTTGATTTTGAGGATGTGGAATTAATCATACGTAATACTTTAGGTGAATCTTTAGTATAGATCCCCTTTCTGTACATTTTACTTAAATATGAAATTACATCTTTAGTTATAACAGGAGTATTTATTATTAATTCTTCAAATCTTAAACATTCTCTAACATCTATTTTATTAATACCATTATTTTGGAATACTTTTAAATAATTTTGGAAATTAAATATTTTATAACTTTCTCCTCTTTTTTCTTTATCCATTAAATCATCTAAAACCTCTTCCCTTTTATACCTAACTATTCCCTTTGAACTGTAAACAGTATTTTCCTCTAATTCTTCTTTTTCAAATATATCTATATCTTGTAATAAAATTTTAGCTAACTTAATATATCCTTCTTCTTTTCTTATAAAAAGACTCATTAATCTTCTAAAAGTATATCCATATCCCCTCATATTTAAATAATTTAATAATCTTCTTTGAAAAATAGCACTTTTAATATATTCATCAAAATTAAAATCTTCACTATTTATTAATTGATTAAATTGAACTAAATAATTTTCCTTAACTCTCATAGTACTCACCACTATTTATTACTTATAGCTTTTTGCTTTGATCTTTCTTTAACAGCGTCTTCTAAATCTTTATTGCTAAATACTAATTTAACTTCTATTTTTCTATCATCTACAAATTTATTTTTATCATATTCTTCTGTTCCACGATTTCTTTCTTCCACAGTTTTATTAGTTTCAAACTCTGACATTCCAGCTGCTTTAAATTTATGCCCAAATTTGCTTTCTATTTCACTATCCATTGGTAAAATTTTATTTAAAAAACTTACTGCTCTGTTAGTGGATAAATTTCTATTATTAAAGGTTGTTCCTAAATAATCTGTATGTCCTACAATTTCTATATATTGAATTTCATTATAAATCTCCTTATCAGTTAACAAAACATTAAATATATTACTAAAAATATTAGCCGTATTTACTCCATCTTCTTTAAGCTCTGAAGACCCTGTATCAAAAAATGTTTCTGTTTTTATATCAATTTTCCCTTCATCTCTATTAAATTTAATAATATTTTTATCTACATTATTCTTATCTAAAGTAACTTGTATTTTATCATACAATGTTTCTCTTTTTGCAGATATATCATCTACAAATAAAGTTAAAAACCCCATGGATAAAATCATTATAAAGAAAAAGGTTAAAGAAACAGTAGTCATTACATCTACAAAGGATGGCCAATAAGATGGTTGTTCTTCCTTTAATTTATATTTTTTTCTTCTAACCTTCATACCTTATAACACCTTCCACTTCGCCATTGTTAAAGGTAGTAACAGCTACTAACTCATTAGTAGCTTTAACAAGTTCTCCTACTATAATTATACTCCCTGCTAATTCCTCTGTAGAATTTCTTATGGATTGCAACACATCTTCAAGATCTTCTGTAAAATCTTTAGATAAAGTATTTAACTCCCCTTGAACAACTCCTGCAAAACCTTTTGCTATGGATACTTCCATGGTTTTTAATGATTCTTTAAAGCTTTCAAACCCTTCTGAAAAATTCTCATATCCCTTATTAACTAAGCTAATTTGATTTAAGAATTCTTTAGTTTGAACTTCATTCATCCATCTAACCTCTTCAAGACTAGCTTCAAAAGCTCTATAACATTCTCTTAAACTCTCAGCTTCTTCAGATATAGCAATTCCCATACCTTCCATAGTTTCTTTATTACTATCTATGCTATTTGATAAAACACTAAAATTATCTTGTAAATTTTCAACTTTACTTATAAATTCTCCAAAACTTTCGGTAAATTTATTATTTAGCTCTCCTGATATTACTTCAAAATTTTCTATAGAAACATTAAACTTATCTACTGGAATTTCAAATTTAGTTATGGTAGTATCTAAACTTCCAACTAATTTTTCAAATTCTACTGTATACCCTTGAAGAGCTTCAGCAGATTTAGTTAAATCAATAGAATTTGAATTTATTTTATTCACCAATTCCTCTACTCCATTTTTAAACAATTCAGACATTTCTACTGTTAATGTTAGCATGGTTTCTTTTACTGTTACATTAAATTCTTCAAATATTTTATTAAAAGTATTTGCATGGTCTGCATATATTTTATTGTCTAAATAATCTTCTAATAAGTCTTCAAAATTACTTTTATCATTTTCTAATCTTACATTAAGAGAATTAAGTATAATAGAAGAAATTACTCCTGCTATACTTGTCCAAAAAGCACTTGCCATGCTAGAAATGGGATCTTGAAGAGCTAATGTAAAATTACTCATACTATCTATACTATTTAAAGCCATTTTTGTATCAAAAATAGCTAAAGTTAACCCTAAAAAAGTTCCTAAAAGACCTAAAGCAATAAAAAAAGAAGGTAAAATTTTAATCCAGCCTTGCCATTTTACTATGGAACTTTTTAAATGTTTTTGAATTATAACTTCTGTATTTATATTTTCCGTACCTTTTTTAGCACTTATTTCAAAATCTTTTATTATATTTTCAATTTCATCACTACCTGTATTCTTCTTTTCAAATTCTTCTTCTTTTTTATTTTTAGAAAACACTTTAAATTTTTTAAACAAATTTAAATAATATGTGCTAATCTTTAAATTTATAGCTATTCCTAAAATTAACAAACCTAAAATCAATGCTATAATTATCCATCCAATAGCATTTTGAGATGTTAAAGATTGAATTACTCTTATAAATATATTCACAAAATCCCTCCACTACATAACTTATATAACATTATATTGATATGTATAATAAAATATTACGCTATAAACTTATTAAAATTATTATCTATTAAGCCACTAAAGATTTTTAAATTCTGCTTATTAATAATTTTATAAAATTAACACATTATTCATTTCACTTATCATAATATCTTCAAAAACATCTTTGACGCTTTTTGAAAGAATTTAAATGATTATGGTTGATTTTTAATTATTTTAAGGTTATAATAAATTCATAAAACGTAAGGAGAGATTAAAATGCTTACTGAAATAAGACATGAACTGATTTTAGATTATTTAAACAAAAAAGGATTTGTAAAATTAGCAGAATTAATAACTTTGACAAATACTTCTGAATCTACTATACGTAGAGATTTAAGTTATTTAGAATCAAAACAAGCTTTAAAAAGGGTTCATGGTGGCGCAAAATTAATTGATAATTTAGGTAAAGAATTAAGCTATTTTGAAAAATCCTCCAAAAACATTCAAACAAAACATTTAATTGCAAAATATGCTTCTAATATGGTTACAGATAATGATTTTATATTTTTAGATGCAGGTACAACTACTTACGAAATGATATCTTTCTTAAAGGATAAAAAAATATTTGTAGTTACTAATGGATTAAAACATATTGATGCTTTAATTGATAATGATATCCCTTGCTACATGGTTGGTGGAAAAGTAAAACTTACTACTAAAGCTGTTATTGGCAGTGATGCTTTTAAATGTTTAAATAAATTTAAATTTGATAAATGTTTTTTAGGAACTAATGGTGTAGATAATAAATTTGGTTTTACAACGCCAGATCCTGAAGAAGCCATTATAAAAGAATGTGCTATTTCTAAATCTAAACAAGCTTATGTTCTAGCTGATTATAGTAAATTCAGCAAATCTTCTTTTATGAAATTTGCTGAGTTAGATGAATGTACCATAATAACTAATCATAAACCTTGTAAAAAAACTTATGATAAAATTACTGACATAAAGGTGGTGGACAATTAATGATTTATACATTAACACTAAATCCATCCATTGACTATATAGTACATGTGGATGATTTACAATTAGGTAAAGTTAACAGAACTACTGACGATACTAAGTTTCCAGGTGGAAAAGGTATAAATGTATCAAGAATTTTAAGCAATTTAGGTGTAAATAATATAGCTCTTGGTTTTTTAGGTGGTTTTACAGGTGAATTTATTGAGAATACTTTAAATAAATTAAATATAAAAACGGACTTTATAAAAGTTAATGGAGATACAAGAATAAACGTTAAGTTAAAATCTAATGAAGAAACTGAAATAAATGGAACTGGACCTTACATTAGTAAAGAAAATCTAAATGCTTTAATGAAGAAACTTAACTGTTTAAAAGAAAATGATATTCTAGTACTTGCCGGAAGTATTCAAAGTTCTCTTCCTAGTGACTTATATCTTCAAATTCAAAAAAGTGTAAAGAACAAAGGTGTAAAGGTAGTAGTTGATACCTCTGGTGATGCTTTAATAGAGGCTATAAAAAATAAGCCTTTCTTAATTAAGCCTAACAACCACGAAATTGAAGAAATCTTTAAAACTAAGATAAAATCTATGGATGAATTAATTAATTATGGAAGACTTCTTGTAGAAATGGGATCTGAAAATGTAATAATTTCTATGGCAGGTGATGGTGCTATCTTATTAAACAAAGAAGGAGTTTTCTTTGGAAATGCTCCAAAAGGGACAGTTCAAAATTCTGTTGGTGCTGGTGATTCTTTAGTTGGCGGATTTTTAGCTAAATACTATGAAACTAAAGATATACTTAAGGCATTTAAACATGGAATAGCTACTGGTAGTGCAAGTGCTTTTTCTATGGATTTATGCACAAAAGATGATGTTGAAAAATTGCTTGATGTCATACACATTGAGCCTTATAAGGAGGATTAGCAAATGAAAATTTCTGATTTATTAAGCAAAAAAACTATAAAGCTTAACTTAAAAGCAAATGATAAGCAACAAGTTATTGATGAATTGGTTGATGTACTATATGATGCTGGTAAATTAAACAATAAGGAAGTTTATAAGAAAGAAATATTAAAAAGAGAAAGTCAATCATCTACTGGTATTGGTGAAGGAATTGCTATTCCTCATGCTAAAACATCAGCAGTAAAAGAGGCTGCCCTTGCTTTAGGGATATTTAAAAATGGTGTGGATTATGATTCATTAGATGGTGCTCCTGTATATTTAGCATTTATGATTGCTGCTCCAGAAGGTGCTAATAATGAACACTTAGAAACTCTTTCTAAATTATCTGTTCTTTTAATGAATCCTAACTTTAAAGAAGGTTTATTTGAAGCTAAAACTCCAGAGGACGTTTTAAATCTTTTAGATAAATTTGAGGAAAAAGAAAAAGAAGATTTAGAAGAATTTAATGAAAAAGATACTACAAAAGAAAATGAAAAATATGTTATTGCAGTTACAGCTTGTCCAACTGGAATAGCTCATACATATATGGCTGCTGATTCCTTAAACAAAACTGGTAAGGAACTTGGTATTAAAATTAAAGTTGAAACTAATGGCTCAACGGGAGTAAAAAATGCTTTAACTAAAGAAGATATAGAAAAAGCTGATGGAATAATAGTTGCTGCTGATAAACAAGTAGAAATGGCTAGATTTAATGGCAAAAAGGTTATTATAGTTCCTGTTGTACAAGCAATGAAAAAACCACAAGAGCTTTTAGAAAAAGCTGCTAATGGAGATGCTCCTATTTACTCTAATTCAGGAGAATGTGGTTCTTCAACAGCAAAAACAGAAAGAACAGGATTTTATAAGCATTTAATGAGTGGAGTTTCTAATATGCTACCATTTGTTGTTGGTGGTGGTATATTAATAGCAATTTCATTTATGTTTGGTATACATTCTGCTGAAATTGGTGACCCAACTTTTAGTCCAATTGCTAAATTACTTAAAGATATAGGTGCTGGAAGTGCTTTTGCATTAATGATACCAGTACTTGCTGGATTCATTGGTTCAAGTATAGCTGATAGACCTGGTTTTGCACCTGCTATGGTTGGTGGTTTAATTGCTTTTAATAGTAATGCTGGTTTTTTAGGTGGTTTAATTGCTGGTTTCATTGGTGGTTATGTGGTATTATTCCTTAAGAAATTATTTAGTAAATTACCTAACTCTTTAGAAGGTATTAAGCCTGTTTTATTATATCCTCTATTTGGTATTTTAATTACTGGTGTTTTAATGTTTATAGTTGTTGTTGGACCTTGCGTAGCCTTTAATAACTGGTTACAAACTTGGTTATTAGGAATGGGAACAACTAACAAAGTTATAATGGGTATTGTTCTTGCTGGAATGATGGCTATTGATATGGGTGGTCCAATAAATAAAGCTGCCTTCACATTTGGTATAGCTATGATATCAGCTGGAAATTATAGTCCTCATGCAGCTATAATGGCTGGTGGTATGGTACCTCCTTTAGCTATAGCTATTGCAACTACTTTATTTAGAAATAAATTTACTAAAGAAGAAAAAGATGCTGGTATCATAAACTACTTTATGGGATTAACATTCATAACTGAAGGTGCTATTCCATTCGCAGCTGCTGATCCATTTAGAGTTATTCCTTCTTGTGTGATTGGTTCTGCAATTGCTGGTGCTTTAACTATGGTATTTAACATAGGTTTACCTGCTCCTCATGGTGGAATATTTGTATTTCCTATAGTTGAAGGGAACCCATGGTTATACTTAGCAGCCGTTGCTATTGGTTCATTAATATCTGGTGTATTAATAGGAGTATTAAAGAAACCTGTAGTTAAAGAAAGTGCTAACTAGTTTCATATGCATTTATATAGAAATTGACAAGTAGCTCTTAAAGTCTACTTGTCACTTTTTATAAAAAAACTACTATTAAAATTTAATGATAAATAAATTAATATTAGCAGTAGTATTTTTATTTTAATATTTTTTTTGCTTCTATTGCTCTTTGAAATATAGTTATACCTATTATTAAAGTAAATAAATTTATAAATAAATTTAGATATGTATTAGCAAAGATTATCATTAAAGATAAGAATATAAAACCTTCTGATCTTTCTGCTAGCCCTGCTTGATATCTAAAAGATTTTATTCCATTATTTTTAGCTAATGCTCCTACTGTTAAGAATATAGTCATTGATATTAAAATTGTCATAGTTAAAATTAATAAATTCAATCTACTTTCAGGAAATCTTACAGCAAGAACTAATATAATAGTTAGTTCTACTATTCTATCAAAAGTAATATCCATTAAAGTCCCTAAAGGACTTATTTTTTTACTTTCTCTTGCCATAGCTCCATCTACTGAATCTAAGTAACCTGATAACCATAAAGTTATAACTGCTATTATTGATTTATCTAAATAAATAAATAATCCAGCTAAAATGCCTACCATTAAAGCCAGTAATGTTACTTCATTTGGCTTTAATTTAATCTTTAAAAAACATTTTGCTCCAAAATTTATTAAAGGATTCACATACCTTCTTCCATATGTATCTAACATTCTCTTTTCACCTACTTGTTACTACTTATTTACTATTAAATATTTTTTATTAATTCGTTTCATTATTTACTTTATTATTTTTTTCATTCCAGATTTTTTTACCCACATAAATAGCTATACTTAAAGCAAATAATATAAGTAGTGCTGTCATCATTATCTTTGCTCCTCCTGTAAGCATACTACCTACATAAGAATAAACTATAGTTGCTGGCAACTGACCTATTCCTGTTGCTATAAAAAATGACCAAAAACTCATAGATGTAAGACCTGCTGCATAACTTACTATATCAAAAGGCACAAAAGGTAATAATCTAGCTATTAATATAGTATGTTTTCCATACTTATTAAAAAATGTATCAATATCTTTTAAAGCAAACTTACTTGTTAGCTTTTCCACCACATCTCTTCCTAAAAATTTAGCTATATAATAACAAAGAGTTGCTCCTGCCATAGCACTACTCCAAGATAGTATTGCACCTTTTATCCAACCAAAAATAGCAGCATTGCTTAATGTTATGATAAATGCCGGTATAGGTGCTAATACTGCTTGTAATATCATAAGTATAAATGATGTAACAGGCGCCCATATTCCAAAAGAAAGTATATACTCTTTAAGCATTTCTAAATTCATACTACTTAAATAAAATACCATTTCATTTACTTTTTTATTTACACTAGGCAAAAATAAATAAATTCCTATAATTATTAGTATTATTCCTATTTTAATAATCCATGATTTTTTTTTATTTATTATTCTCTCCCCCACTCACTTTTATTTTTCTATTAAATCACTATTAGTAGTTGCCCATTCATAGTAAGACGCATCATAATTTCTTACATTAGGATATCCTAACATCTTTAATATTTCTGTTAAATATGCCGAACGAATTCCTGCTGTACAATATATTACTATATTGTCATTCTTGTTTATTCCAGCATTTTCAAAAATCTTAATTAATTCTTCTTCTGATTTAACAGTGCCATCTTTGTTATAAACTTGATCAAATGGAAATGATATAGCTCCCTTTATATGCCCTCCAACAGCTTCTCCAAACTTAGTTGCACCACCATACTCTTTATTTGTTCTTGAATCTATTATTTTATACTCACTTAAATTTTTCTTTAACTCTTCAGTTGTAATAGTTTTTGATTCATCTATTTTATTTATATCCAATATCTTTGAATTTATAGTTGGAACATCTTTTGATATTTCTTTTCCTTGTGCTTGCCATAAATCAAATCCACCGTTTAGCATTTTTGTGTTTATACCAGCATTTTTTAATTGCCAAGCTAATCTTCCATCTTCACCCCATCCATTTTCTTTTTTAGCATATGTTACTACTATAGTATTTTCATCTATTCCTAGTTCACCTAATTTTCTGCTTAAATTTTCTTTATCTAAGGCTATACCCCATCCTATATCTCCAGCTTTTCCTTTAATATTAGCTAAATCCTGCCAAGGTACATTTATAGCTCCTGGAATATGTCCTTTGTCATAATCTTTTTTACTTCTACCATCTAATATAACAACATTATTATCTTTATTTTTTTCTAACCAATCAATACTAACTAAATAACCATTATCATTATACTCTTTAGAAGTAGCTGTGCTTCCTTCTTTATCTCCACCTTGCTTTTTAATACACCCTATTAATAAAGTTGTAAATATAGTTAAAGCTAAAATAAATAAAATACTTTTTTTTAACTTCATATAAAAAACTCCTCCTTACAAAAAATATATAAATTATTATTCCTTTAAGTTGGTTTATTATTCCTATAAAGTAACTTTATTATTTTATCATTTTGTATTTTTTATGTCTATCATATTTAATATGTTTTTTATTAACATTGAATATGTAAAAAGTTTTTATTATATATCTTATCTAATTTTAAAGCACATACTATACTTAAAATTATTTTAATATAAATTTGATTACACAATTACTAGTAACCTAATGCTATTTTATAAAATGAAAAAGTGATAAGAGTTGTGAAAGATTGCATAAATATTGCTTTTAATTAAATACAATACTTTAAGCAGTCTAAAATCAATCCTTACCACTTTATTAGAATAAAAAATATTTACCCTTTAACTCCACCTATATTTACACCTTCAGTTAGTTTTTTGTGTAATAAACTATATATAATCATAGTTGGAACCATTACTATAACAAGACCTGCAAATAATGCACCCCAGTCTGTTGCAAATCGCTGAATTTCCATTAGATTTTGTAGTCCTACTGGTAATGTTTTCTTTTTAGGATCCATAATAAATGTCATAGCCATTGCATACTCATTCCAATAACTCATAAAATTAAATATCATAACTGTTATTATTCCAGGTTTAGCTAATGGTACAACTACCTTAGTTAATATTTGTATATTAGTTGCTCCATCAATCATAGCAGCCTCTTCATAATCCTTAGCTATACCTTTCATAAACCCTGTTAATATATAAATGGAGAAAGGTAAGCTTAACACTGCATAAACTACAGCTAACGCTAATAAATTATTTAATAACTTAAAATCCTTTAATATTACAAATAAAGGTACTATTATATATATAGGCTGAATAAATAATCCTGCCATAAATATATTCTTTAAAAATCCACATCCCCAAAACTTATATCTTGCCAAGACATAGGATGCTGGAACACATAAACATAAGGATAATATTAAAGCTAATACTGTTACAAAAATAGAGTTAAGAAAATATGCTCCCATATTAGCTTTAGTAAATGCATTAATATAGTTTTCTATATGAAATGCTGCTGGCATAGACCATGGATTAGCATAGAATTCTTTAGTAGTCTTTAAGGAAGATAAAAAGGTCCAGGCTAACGGTGCTAAAACCAGTATTGTTCCAATTATTAATATAACTCTTAAAATAAAATCTGAAAAAGGTTTACTTTTCTTCTTAACATCTAATCCAACAGCCTTCTTTTTTTTGTATTGTTTATTTACTTCTAGCACTAGCTACCCCTCCTATCCTTTTTATTCTTTTATTTTCTCTTGCTTCTGTGTCACTAATTTTATTAACTATAATAGCCATTATTAATGCAAATATAAATACTGTTACTCCAATAGACATTGCATATCCATAATTTGAATTTGTAAAGGCTTGCTTATTCATATAAGTTAATAAAACTTCTGAAGCACCATCTGGACCTCCTTTAGTCATAACTGTTACAAATATAAAGCTTAAATTAAATGCTCCTGTTATAAAGAATGCAAAAGTTACCCTTACAACTTCCCATAATAATGGTAATGTAACCTCTTTAAATTTTTGCCATGATGTAGCTCCCTCTAAATAACACACCTCATATAACTCTGGTGATATTCCATCTAAACCAGCTATGTATATTACCATGTAGTATCCTACAGCCTGCCATACCATTGTTATTACTAATGCCCATAAAACATATTTTGAATCCCCAAGCCAAGCAATTCCTGCAAACTTATCTAAACCTATCATTTCAAAAAATGATTTAAGTATACCTATTGATGGATCAAATACATATGAAAATAATACCCCTATAACAACCATTGATAATATATTAGGGAAAAATAAGATAACTCTATAAAAATTCTTCTCCCTTAATTTACTTTGTGTTATAGCAACAGCTAAAAATAGTGAAATTAATATTGTTATAGCTGGAAATATTACTAATAAAAATAATGTATTTTTGAAAGCTTGTATAAAATATCTATCTCCAAGCATTGTTTTAAAATTATCAAAACCTATAAATACAGGTTCTCCACTTAATCCACTCCACTCATATAAAGACATAGTGAATCCTTTAAAAATTGGATATAACATGAATATTGCAAAAAGTACCACTGCTGGAATTACACACATAGCTAAAAATATTTTTCTTTTTTTACTATTCATATAGTCTCCCTCCCCCTTTTTATAATGAAGAAGGAGGTATACCCTCCTTCCCTTTTAACTACTTAACTACAGTTTCTCTTACCTTATCTGAGTCTTTTTCTAATTGCTTTGCCCAATCTTCAGCTTTTAATTCTTTATTTATAACTTTTCCTATTGGACTTAATACACTATCTCTCATATTAACTTCTGATTTTGCTGCTGCAAAATTAACTGTTAATGGAGTTGCACCTGCTTCCACAACCTTAAATGCATCATAACTTGAAGCATCTATAAACTCTTTAGCTGATTCAACAGCTCCTTGTGTTGGAACAACAGCGCCTGCAAACTCTGCATTCTTTTTAACCATTTCATCAGTGTAAAGGAATGCCATAAAGTCCTTAGCTAAATCTTTATTTTTAGCTTCTTTTGGTATATACATTTGCTCTATAGTTGTACATACATAAGGATCATTTCCTTCTTTGAATGATGGTGGTGCCATAAATCCAAACTCAAATCCTTCAGGAGTAGCATCCTTCATTTCACCTTCTAACCAACTACCACATGGTAAGAATAATGCTTTACCATCTAAAAATTCTTTTTGAGCTTGTGTATGATTCATACCTACTGTTCCGTTTAAAGCCATATCTTTATTAGCTATATCTTCAAATACTTTCAATGCTTTTAACACATCTGGATTTTCCCAAGCACCATCTTCATAGTTATATATATCATCTAATTTTTTTACACCTACAGCATCAGCTAACATAGGGAACATTAAAGCTTCATTATACCCTGGAGATTGTCCTTGATATGCAAATAATGCTATATCTTCTCCTTTAGCCTTTTCACCTAATGCAAAAAAATCATCCCAAGTTTTTGGTATTTCCCATCCCTTTTCTTTGAATAAAGCTTTGTTGTACCATAATCCTGTTACATTATAATATAATGGTGCAAGAAATACCTTATTATCTCCATATGGAGCTGTCAATGGCGTATCTAAAAATCCTGGTAATATTTTATCTTTTAACTTTTTACCAGCATTATCTGGATCTTCTCTATCAAATAAATCAGTTAAATCTTCTAAACCTTTATCTTTAATTAAAGCTGTTGCAATTCCTGATGGATCATTTGAACTTAAATAAATAAAGTCTGGCGCTTCGCCAGCACTTATTTTTGGTCTTATTAATTCTCCAATTTTTGGATTTGATTCAATATTTACTTTTACATCTGGATTTTTTGTTTCAAAAGCTTTCTTAGCTTCATCCCAGAATGCACTACCAAATCCACCTTCAAATACTGCAATATTTAATTCTTTTTTTGCAGTTGAATCATTATCCCCATTTTGTGGTTTATCATTTCCATCTGTTGAACCACCACAACCTACAAACAGTGAAGCACTTAATACAGTTGCACAAGCAATAGTTATAACTTTTAACCATCTTCTTTTCATAAAATTCTCCTCCAATCCCCTTATAAATCTAAAATAAGATCCATGTGTAAACATTTACCTTACAATAATATAATACTTTTATTTGGAAAATTTTTAAATATACTGATTTTACTTTGTGATGTACTTTTTTTACTGATTTATATAACCACTTTATTATTTTGCAATAATTTTCATTTCAAATTGCTTTTTAAATTTAGAAGGGCTTACTCCATAAAATTTTTTAAATACTCTATTGAAATAAAATTGATCCTGCATTCCTACATTACTAGCTACTTCTTTAACTAAAGAATTAGGCTTTTTTAAAAGTTCCCTTGCTTTTTCCATCTTTACTTCATTTATAAAATACATTAAATTTTTACCAGTTTCATTTTTAAATAGTCTACTTAAATAACTTTCATTCATATTTACTGCTTTTGATACCATCATTAAAGTTATTCTTTTATCTATATTTTTATTTATAAAATCTATTACTATGGAAATTTCTTTTTTTATTCCACCTTCTCTATTTAAAATATACATATTATTTATTATGTCTAGCACTTCATTACACATATACTTTAAATCATTTATATTGTCACAAGTACGTATTGAATTTTTTAATTTTAACAAATTTTCATTTTTCAAAAAATTACTTGAAAATTCATATTCTTCTATTAATTCTAATAAAAAATATATTATTTTAATTATGTTATCAGGGTATACATTTCTACCTTTACACTCATCTATAAACTTACACATAACATTAATATTTTCATATATATCCCCATTATCTAAATTTTCTTTTATATTATTAGTTAATTCTCTACGTATATTATTATTTATTTCTCCAAATCCATTAAATAAATCTTCTTCTATAATAAATGTTTTTTCACCATAAAATTTATATTTTACAATTTCTTGACACATAGAATATTTTTCTTTAAATTTATCAATCCCTTTAAAAGTGTTGCTAATAATAGCACTTACTGAAAAATTCATATATAAATTTATTGATTTTTGAATACTTTCTGTTAAAACTTTAGTTACTTCTTTACTTTCATTTATTATAATCACATATTTATGACTATTTATTTGTATTATTTCATGTTTTTTATTGAATACATTTTCTTGTATTATATTTAAAATAAAATTTGCCATTTTTATTTTATCTTTAATTTGATTTTCATATACTTTCTTATAATCATCAATTATAAAATACATTAAATTACTTTCTTCATTAAAAATCTCTATATTAAACTCTTTAATTTTTTTCTTTAAATATTCATCATTTAGTTCTTCTTGAAGATACTCTTTTAAAATAGATATTTTAGCTATATTTTTATTTTTTATATACTCTGACTTTAAAAGCTCACTTTTCTTTTCATCTTCATATCTATCTTTTAAGGATAATGCCACATGTTTCACAAGCTCAGATAATTCTGAAGATTTCAAAGTAACCTTTAATAAATAATCCATAGCACCTTTTTTCATAGCTTCTCTAACTAATTCATATTCTCCATGATTACTTAAAACTATTATTTTCCCCTTAAAACCTATATTATTTAAATATTCTATCAACTGTATTCCATTTACTTTAGCCATTTTTAAATCTGTTATAATTAAATCTGGCTGTTTATCTTCTAGCATATTTATAACTTCTTCACCATCTTGAGCTATTCCTACAATTTCAAAATTATGCTTTTGCCAATTTATAATACCTTGCATAGCTATTCTCACTATTTTTTCATCATCAGCAATTATTACCTTAAACATAACTATTCCCCCTATTAATCTTTAATTGGAATTATTATTTCAACCTTTGTTCCCACATTAAGTTGGCTTTCAATAACACATCCATACTCTTCTCCAAAGGTTAATTTAATTCTTTCATTAACATTATTCCACCCTATTCCTGATAATTTATTGCTTTTTTCCTCTTTATTACAACAAAATCCCTTTCCATTATCTTTTATTGATATTAATATATTATTATTTTTTCTTTTAACAAAAATATTTATAACTTGACCACTTTTATCCTCTTCAAATCCATGTAAAATTGAATTTTCTACTATAGGTTGTAAAATAAATTTAATTACCTTTTTATTTAATAATTCTTCTTCAACTTCATAATTTATGTTAAAAGAATCACCATACCTTAATTTTTGTATTACAATATAATTTTTTATATTTTCAATTTCACTTTTTATTGATACTAACTCATTTTTATCCACAATAGTATTTCTCAATAATTCCGCTAAAGAAGTTAATCCATCACCAACAACATAATCCTGATTCATTAAAGCTGTCCATTTTAATGAATTTAATGTATTAAATAAAAAGTGTGGATTTATTTGAGCTTGTAACATTCTTATTTCTAAATCTCTCTTTTCAACTTGTTGGGTTTTAGTTTCTTTTAATAGTGCACTAACTCTTTGTACCATAAAATTAAAATTACGACTTAATAATCCTATTTCATCCTTATATTCATCTTTAACTTCTGTATTTAACTCACCTTTAGATACTTTTTCTACACTATTTAATAAATTATATAAAGGTTCTTTTATACTAAAATATAAAAAATAAGATATAATTCCTACTAATATAGTAAATATTAATGCTATTATTACAATATCTTTCCTCATTAATTTTATCTCAGAATTTATATAGTTATGATTAGTTAACATAACTATGTACCAATCTAAATTTTTAAGTTTCTGATAATTAACTAAATATTTTTCTCCCTCTATTTTTATCTCAGCTTTACTATTGCTATAAGATTTTTCTTTTAAAAATTCTTTTAAGCTCTTATATTTAAATAAATTTTCATCAGTTATAAAATTCTCTTTAGAAATTATAACTTTATTATTATTATCTACTAATAAAATATCACTTTGCGACCCTATATTAGTTAAGTAAAATGATGATGCAAAAGCTTCCTTCTTTATTGCCATAAAAACATATCCTGCTATATTTCCATTGCTTTTTATAGGTCTTGCTAAACATACACAATCCTGACCATTTAAATTACTATAAAACCAAACCACTCCATTTTCAGCTTTTTTTGCATATTTTTTAATATCTTCTACTTTAAAATACTTAAATCCTTGCATATAAACTATTTTATAATCACTAGAAACCACTTCTACATCTACTAAATCTGGTAATAAAGATAATCTACTAGTAATAAAGTTATTCATATAATTAACAAACTTAGATTTTTCTAAATAATCCATAAATTTATAATTTATAGTACCTTTAACCACCTGTTCATCTACAGTAAATTCTGATAATGCTCTCTCATAAAATCTTTTGTTTTTTTCTATATCTTCACTCATTATATTTGCTATTTGAATAGAATAATTTTTAGCTTTAGTTTTTAAAGCTAACTTTGCTCTACTATAAGCTGCTATTCCCAAAAAAAATAAACTAATTATTATAGATAATGTAACAAATATAATTAATCTTTTTTTCAAGGATATACTTCTTAATTTTTGTGATTTATACTTTAATGTTTTATGTAACATATGATAATTTTTCATTAAATAACACCTCTGTAAAATTATATCATATTTATGTATAATATGTAAAAATATTACAGAGTGGTTTATTTTTTTATATTCTTAATTGCTTTGTATACCATACTTCTCAATTTAATAAAAATTTTCTACACAATTTTAAATCACTATAATTCTCCAAACAATAAAAACACCTATGAATTTTTATAATTCATAGGCATTTTCTTAGGGATTTAAAGAAAGAATTCTATATATTAATTAATATCTAGCCATTTAATTTCCATTGGAGCTAACGTTAAAGTTTTTACATTTTCTCCATTCATATAAACATCTGTTGTTCTCTCTTCTTCAGTATTATTTATAACAGCCATTTTATTAACTTCTAAGAAGGCTGCACATTCGGTATAAATATTAGTTACATACCAATTTTTCATATCTTCTTCTTTATTTACTGCCCAGTAGATTGCTCTTAATAATAACCTACAATTTTGAGGGCTATATGGAAAACCTGCAAAGTAAACACTTCTACCTTTTCCATAGGTATTTACTGCGAAGGTTGTATCTCCTCTAAATTTATTATTTAAACAAGCTTCATTACCAAAATCCTTTCTTATAACTTGATAATTATCTCCTGTTCCAAATACACCTTTCATTCCTTCACCAAAATCAATAGAAGCTTCTCCTATTTCCTCAGTTATGAAATGATATGGTTCTAATTCATTATATTTTCTAGTACTTAAACTAAATCCTACTTCCTTATCTACTCCTAAAACATCAGCTAATTGGAAGAATCTATTTTCATGATGTATAGCTGTTGGTTCTCCAACTCCTATAAATCCACCACCATTTGTAACCCATTCTCTAACTGTTGAAAGAATCTTTGGATTTTTCCAATACTCTCCACCACTCCAAGCAGTATAGGCATCTCCAGCATTTATAATTACTCCTAAATCCGTTGGAATACCATTTTCTAATATATCATCAAAACTTATAAATTCAACATCTACTGGCATACCACTTAAACACTCAATAATACCTATATATGAGTAAATTTCCTTATACCATAGTGCATGAGCAACTTGATTAGTTTGCCACGATCTTAATTTACCCCAACAATTTAATACACCCACTTTAAATGGAGCTGTATACGCCTTTGTTTCTTTTATAGTTTCATGAATATTTCTAAACTCATCACAAATATTCTCTACTTGTTTAACAAACTCTGGAAACTTAACAGCAAGTCCTAAATATCCACCATAACCTATTCTATCTAGTGGCTTTCTTAGTATAGCTCTTCTTGCTTGAAGCCAATTTTGTCTTGCTTCTCCTACAGGATCTCCAGTTTCATTGAATACATCTGGAAAGAAATATGGTAAAAATCTTCCTTCTGTATATTTAACTCCTGGAATATCTGCTATCATTCTCATAGTTGCTCCATTTCCTACTGAACCAACTACAGCATCTAATCCTATACTTGGAAAGTACTTTCCATAAGGCTCTGTACCTATCCAATTGTCCCCTAAAAACATCATTGCTTCTTTTCCATTTTGGTGACATATATCTACTAACTCTTTAGCTAAGCCTGCTACATATTTTGATTGAAAATCAACATAATCCTTAAACTCTTTACTAGGAACTCTAAAAGGTGAATTATAATACCCCTTATCTACAATATGTTCTGATCTTAACTTATAACCCTTTTCTTCTTCAAATTGTTTTAATGCTAAAGGACTTACAGATGAACTATATCCAAACCAATCAACAAACTTTTCTTTTGCTACTTCATTAAAACATAATGTAAAATGATAAAAGAAGGTTGTAAATCTAACTACATTAACTTCAGGATTTTCCTCCATCCATTTTTTTAAAGCCTCTTTAACATGTTTGTTAGTTTTAGGTTGTCTACAATCATATGGCATTTCATGTGATTTATCACCCCAATCATTAGTTATATGATTATACATTTGTGTTGGATCCCAAATCATATATACTAAAAAGTTAACTGTATATTCATGCCATGGCAAAATGTTTTTAACTTTCACTATTCCTTTTTCTTTATTAAAGCTCCAATTATCTGTAGAAATTATTTTTCCTGTAGTTCTATCTATAACTTCCCACCATTCTTTTTCATCGTGAACTGTATCTATTCTAAATTGCTTTCCATAATATCCTTTTAATATACTAATCTCTAATTCTTCACTTTTTGAAATAACAGGTTCTGACATCAAATAAAGCTGTTGTAATTCATCTTGATTTTCTCTAGCCCATTGTTGATCACTTCTTACCGTTAAATAAGTTGAATATAATTTTACTCCTAAATCCACTATATCCTGTGATAACTTAGTTCCATCACAATCTCTTAAAGCATCTGCTCCCCATGTATCTATAACTTTTTTTATTTCTTCCTTCATATTGCTATCTGTAGGTATAGTAACTCTACCTTTTAATTGTGCCATTCCTTTAATCCCCCTCTATCTATATGTATAAGCAAAACTACCTTTGCAACTTAATTCTTTCTTTAAATAAATATTATCACTTTAGCATTAACGTTTACATGTAATTTATTTACTACAACATTGAAAATTTTTAGTTTATTAATTATTTATAAAAAAATCTAGGAATCAAAGTTTTTATACTTTAATTCCTAGACCTCAATTTATAACTCTATTAATTCTACCTTAATACCTTCTAATTTCTTTAATTGCATTTCTAAATTTTTAATTTCATCTACTTCTTGTGAAATTAAATTTAATAAAATTAACCCTGAATTTGAACATGAATTAACAGTTGCTTCATGTAATCCTAATCTTGTGTGAATTATACAACCAAATTTAGTTAATATCTCCTGCACCTTTGGTGCATAGTCATTTCTTGGTGATATTTTGATTGCCATTATTGTAAACAAAATACTTTCTCTCCTTTTAATAAAAATTTATCTTTATGTAACTTAAGCTTAATTTTCCCCTTAATTTCTTTATTAGTTATATTTTTATCTAATAATATAAATTATACCTTTTTATTTTATATTGCTTTTATAAAATTTTCAAAGTCATTTTCTTGCATTTTATAAATTAAATGTAAAAATACTTCATACTATTATTATTCCTTTGAGTACCCTCCATTATTCCACTTTTCTATAAACTCATCAAAAAATTCCTCATTTCCTTGTTGTCCATCTTTTATTTCTGCTAAGGTATCAATTTCTTTAATTAATTTTCTATGTTCTTCTGTATCCTCAAATTTAGTTTCTAAAAAAGCATCTATTATATTTTCCATTAAACCTATACCAGTTATTCTTCCTCCTAAACCTATAACATTAGCATTTAAGCATTTTCTAGCATAAATTGCACTAGTAACATCTCGTACTAAAGCTGCTCTTATTCCATAAACTTTATTTGCTGAAGTGGTTACTCCTACTCCTGTTCCACAAATTACAACGGCTAAATCCGCTTCTCCACTTGCTACTTTTTCTCCAGCTTTTTTCCCATATATAGGATAATGAGTTCTTACTCTATCATATGTTCCATTATCTATAACTTCGTGTCCCTTTGATTTTAAATATTCTGATATATGCATTTTATAATCTGTTACTATGTGATCACAACCTAATGATATTTTCATATGCTTCTCCTCCTAAATAATCTATTTTATTTATAATTAAGTATTATGTTAATATGTATTAAAGCATTTTATTTAGCATATCTACTCTTATTTGATGTCTTCCACCAGCATACTCAGATTTTAAATATGCATCAACTATTCCCTTTGCTAATTTATTTCCTACTATACCTGCTCCTAACGCAATAATAGATGCATTATTATGATTTCTAGTCATTTTAGCTGAATGTTCATCTGAAACTGATGCACAAATTATTCCTTTAAATTTGTTAGCAACCATAAAAGAACCTACTCCATATTCATCTATTAATATAGCTCTATCGCCTTCCTTATCAAGTATACCTTTACAAATAGTTTTTGAAGACTCTATAAAGTTTAATGATTTTTCTGGTGTTTTATCTATAACATCATAACCTTCTTCTTTTAAGTATTTTTTTAAATATTCTTTTAAATCAAATCCATATTTATCTGATCCAATTAAAATTTTCATATTTTTTCCTCCTATCAAAATTCAAAAATTATTTTTCAATATTTTGTAATTCATATTCATTATTTCTTTTTTTCATTTGTTTAGCATACCAAACAAATAATGCTATATATATAGTTAATATAATTAATAAAACTAGTCCTCTAATAATAGTTGCTTCAGATCCAAATTGACCAACTAATATAGCTATAAATTTTTCTATAGGTCCTTCAAGAGTAGCATGAGTAATTAAAGTACCTTCTGGTAATCCTGCTGGAAATGCTCCAACAGCTGTTGCTGTCTCTGTAACAAATCCTGATATAGCTGTACCAGACCATAAAAATATTGGTAACATAAATACTCCTGTTATTATCATTCTTATTATTTTACCTCTTGAAACTACCAGTAATGCTGGTGTTAATCCTATAGCAATTATACCTCCAAGAGGTAAAATTTTATTTCCTGGAAGTACCATAGCCATAAATAGCATTATAGGTGCTAATATATTAGCTACTGCCCACATTTCTGCTCTTGATGCTAAGAAAGGCCAGTCAATTCCTATATTAAATTTTCTACCTTTTAATTTTTTACTCATAAAATTTGTAATTCCTTGTGATAAAGGTTCAACAGCTCCAATAAACCAAGTTCCTACAAAAGAGAACAGTTCTAAACACATACCACCAGTAAAAGCTAATATAAATATTGTTTTTACTGGTTGCATTCCTAATACTCCTACAAATGTACCTAAATAAACACCTATTGCAAACTTACTTCCCCAAAAACCTATTTTTTTATTTAAAGTTGCTGCATCAAAATCATATTTATCTAAGCCAGGTAAAAACTTATCAAAAAATTTATCAAATATCATTATTACTGGATTTAACATAAAATTTAGATGAGTTGTTGTTGTTGGATTTGTATCTTTCATATTTAACAAATGATTAAAGGTCGGTTTCATTAAATCTGCATTTATTATTTTTAATGCACCTATTAATAAAACTAATAAAGATGCTAATAGTAAATTATCATTAGAATAATACATTACTATTAGTCCAATTATAGATAAATGCCATATATTAAATATATCTACATCTAAAGTATTTGTCTTATTTATTACTAATAATATTATATTTAATATAACCACTATCATTAAAAAATATAGTGTATATGCGGAACCCCAAGTTATGGTAGCTAAAGGAGCCCACCCTACATCTGTTATTGATAACTGAATACCTGTAGATTTAACAAAAGATATTAAAGCTGGTGCAAATTGTCCTGTTAATATTCCAATTACAGCTCCCATACCTGTCAAAGCTATAGCTAACTTAATACCTCCTTCTAAGGCTTTTGAAATTTTCACCCCAAAACAAATAGCTAATATAGTTAATATTATTAGCATCATAGGAGGTGCGCCTAAATTTATTAAAGGTTTAAATATTTTATTGGCTAAATCAATAAAAAACTCCATTCTATTCCCTCCTTTAATAACTTTTAATCAAGTTATTACTTTTTTTCTTATGATTTTCTAGTTTATAAAATATATCATTTTTACATGTGAATAATATACTTTATAAACCAGAACTCTTTATATTATTTATTTAAAGTTTTAATCGCTTCTTCAACCTCATCAAAAACTGGTTCACTCATAGATGGTATTCTATATAATATTGGACCTGCTTCAATTATAGGTAAATCTATTTCAAATCCTAATTGAGGAGTTGAAATTGGAGTGAAAATATCATACTCTTTTACCATATCCTCTGTAATATCTTTTATAATTACCGCATCTACACTAACATCATATCCTCTATTACTCATTTCTTCTTCAATTGCAGTTTTAATTTGATGACTTGAATTTATTCCTGCTCCACAAGCTGCTAAAATTTTTATCATAATATCATCCTCCAATAAAATTTGTTAGTGTAAAGTTTCTACACTACTTTTCTTTTTAAAATCTTTATATATCAAGGTTTCGAAAGTTTTTTTGCATAAAAAAACAACGACCCCCTAATTTCATGTTAAAATTGAATCTCAAAACCACAA
>NZ_WHJC01000018.1 GCF_009295725.1 Clostridium tarantellae | reverse complement strand
ATATTAAAGCATACATTCTTCCAATTTCAATATTCATATATTTTCACCCCTTAATATCCCTTTCTATAAAAATACCATTCTATACTCACTATTATTAAAATAAAAAGAATTAAAAAGGGAGTTAAATCTAAACCTTTTTTTATGGATTTTGAAAAGCCTTTAATTTCACTATCTTTAACTTCATTATTAAGAGTATTTCCCTCTTCTTTTGGAAAATTTAAAGATATTAATTGCTTATTTAAATCACCTTTTTCATTTTTTTGTTCAATAGAATATATGCCTAATTCATAAATATTTTCAAAAGTTCTATCTTTTAATATTTCTTTTAATCCTGAAGGATAAGTAACTTTTATATCTTCACTAAGTCCCTTACCTTTAATAACAATTTCTTCACTTCCTGTAAAATTGTTTTTATTAACCATACCAAAATCCAAAAGTTTTTCTCCCAAATAATGCATTAATATAGGAAAGTCACTTTTTAAAGGAAGATCACTATTATGAATATCGAAAGTTAACACACCTATTTTTTTTCCATTTACATCTCCCCAAAAAGCAATTGGCTTATCATTTACTTCTATTAACTTCTTCCCCCAACCTGGTAACTCTATATCTTTAAATTTAGAAACTCCAAAAGACATATTATTTAAATATTTGCTTATATTTTCTTTAATAGCAGTGGCATTACCACCTTCAACCTCTCCATTTACTTTAAAAAATTCATTAGAATTACAATTTATAAAAAGTATATTACCTTCTTTGGGTAAATTATCTGGAATTTTACCATCAAAAATATAAAGATCATATTTATCATCATAATTAATATTACTTAAATCACTAGCTTTATATAAATCAGCATTTAATAATGTGGATAAGCTTTTTTCTAAAAAAATATTTTTATCTGTTGCTAATAGTATTTTTTTATTTTCAGTACTATCAACTATATCATAAAATACATTATCATTTATAATTAAATCTTTAGTAGATAACTCTCCCTTAATATATTCATCTTTTAAATTTTTCAAATGAAAATATAAGGTAATACTTTGATTTTCAGGAATACTTACAGATTTAACCTCCACTAAATTATCATTACCACTATATAATGAAAAATCTCCCTCATAAACTCCTTCTCCACTATTTTTAATATTAGCTATTACCTTTACTCCATCTTCTGTTATTTTGTGAGATATATTTTCTATAGATCCATTTAGTCCCTTATTGCCTAAAGATATAACTTTACCATTTATATCTCCCATATCAATAGTTTTATCTGTTATAAATAAAACTTCATAATCTTCCCCTATGCTTTGCCCTATAGATTTAATTAAAGAAAAACTATTTTCAATATTTCCACTTGTATAACTTTGAGAAATTTCTTCTATTTTTTTTAATACATAGTTTTTATCTCTTGAACTACTCACTTCTAAATTAACATTTTTATTACTAGAAATTACATAAGCATTAGTTCCATCCTTATTGGATTTTATATAATCACATACCATATCTTTTCCTACTTCTAATCTACTGTCTTTATCATAAATAGCACTCATACTAGCTGAATTATCAATTACTACAATTAAATTTTTATAGCTTTCGCCTCCAAAGTTTAAAAAAGGACTCATTAAAGCAAATATAGTAGAAATTATTATTATTAACTGAAGTATTAGCATAATATTATTTTTAAATTTTTCCCATGGAGTATTAGCTTGAGTATTTTTATAAATTTCCATCCAAAGCATAGATGAAGAAACCTTGTGCTCTACGGTTTTTCTTTTAAGTATATAAAGTAATATTAATGCCGGAATTAGTATGGAAAATATTAAAGGCCACATTCTTAAAAAATTCATACTCTCCTCCTAATATAGCAACTGTTTTTTAGTTAAATTATTTAATATTATATTTTCTATAGGTTCATTTGAACTTACACTAAAAAAATTAGCTCCATATTTCATAGCTAACTCCTCTATTTTATGATTATAGGTTTTAAGTTTTTCTTCATAATTTTTTATTATAGTTGGAGTTAATGTCATTCTAATTTTATTTCCATTCTCTTCATCAACTAATGTTACTTCTCCTGAATAACTTGGGTTTATTTCTTCCATGCAAAGTACTTGTATTAATATAACTTGTTGCTTTTTAAAGGTTAAATATTTTATTGCTTGTTCAATACCTTTTAATCCATCCTTAGTAAAAAAATCAGATATTATTATACTTACACCTTTATTTTTTATATTTCTTTTCATTATTGAAGATATTAAATCCGTTTCTCCTTTAAATTCTATATTAGATAATTCCTTTAAAACTCTCTGGAAGATTTGCTTACCACTTCCCCCTTTTAAAAATTGTACTTCTCCACTACCTAAAGTATTTAAATATACTCTATCTAAATTATTAAGCACAATATAACTTAAAGATGCAACTATTTGTAAAGAAGTATAACTTTTTTTAAATTCTCCAAAATCCATAGATTTACTTTTATCTATAAAAAAATTAAATACTCCTTCTCTCTCTTCCATAAATATTTTTATAAATAATTTATTAAATCTACCATAAGCATTCCAATCTATTCTTCTAAAATCATCACCTGGCATATACTCTCTAAAATCTGAAAATTCTACTGATGAACCCTTTGCTATTGATTTTCTTCCACCTTGTGCTCCTTGTGATAATCTCAAATTTAAATTAATATTTATAGTATTTAACTTTTCAAAAAAGTTTTTATCAAATATTTTATCCTTCATACCACTTACACTATCCTTAATTCTTCTATTATTCTAGAAATAATCATATCTGTGCTTACTCCCTCTGTTACGGCCTCAAAGTTCATTATGATTCTGTGTCTAAGAGCTGGATATGCTACATCCTTAATATCATCAAAAGAAACATTAAATCTACCTTCCATAAGTGCTTTAACCTTTGCTGCATTAAAAATAGCTTGTGCTCCCCTTGGACTTGCTCCTACACTAATATAATTTTTTGCAAATTCAGAAGTTTCCTCAGATTCTGGATGAGTAGCTAATATTAACTTTAAAGCATATTCTTTTACTGGAGTAGCCATAGGTATTTCTTTAATTATTTTCCTTATGTTAATTATTTCTTCTTCATTTATTACACTATTAATCTCTACTTTATTATTAGTAACTGTAATATTCATTATTTCCATAAGTTCTTCTAAGTTTGGAAACTCTACTTTTAATTTAAATAAAAATCTATCTAATTGTGCTTCTGGTAATGGATAAGTTCCTTCTTGCTCTATAGGATTCTGAGTTGCCATAACCATAAATGGTTCTGGCAAATTATAAGTTTTCTTACCAACAGTAACAGTTTTTTCTCCCATAGCTTCTAGCAAAGCAGACTGTGTTTTAGGTGTTGCTCTATTTATTTCATCTGCTAAAAGTAAATTAGTAAAAACAGGACCCTTTTCAAATTTAAATACAGTATTATCTTTTTCCTTTATTACTAAATTTGTACCAACTACATCTGCTGGCATTAAATCTGGGGTAAATTGTATTCTAGAAAAATTTAAATTTAAAACTTTAGCTATGGTTTTAACTAGTTGAGTTTTTCCAAGTCCTGGCATTCCTTCTAAAAGCACATTCCCTCCAGAAAATAAACATATTAAAACCTGTTTAATTACATCTTTTTGTCCTATTATTCCTTTACTAATCTCTCTTTCACACTCATTTATTTTTTCCATAACTTCTCTAATTGTAGTTTCATTTATATTCATATACTTTACCTTCCTTTTTATTTATCTATAAATATGATACCTCTAATTTTTACTTATTTCTTCTACTTATAAGATAAACCACTAATCTCTAATAAATTTAATATTTTAATTACCTACCTAAATAAAATTATAAACTTTAACTTAATAAGTGGTTTATCTATAATTTACTCTAATCCATTAAAATATTCTTTCACAGCATTCTTCATTGCTTCTGGCAAATTAGAATTATTTAAACTTTCCATGGCTTTATTACTATAATCACCTAATACAGACTCATAATTAACTTTTTCTCCCTTTTTATTTAATCCATTTTCTGTTTCTATCATTTGAGAATTTCCTTCTCCATTTTTATTACCAGTTAAATTATTATCCTTTCCTTCTCCTCTTCCTGGAATAAAAACATCTTCTTTTTTTCCTTCCTCAAAATCCTTTTCATTTCCATACTTATTCCCTGTATTCCATCCTTTTCCTGTACCATCACCATTTCCATTGCTATTTCCGTTGCCATTTCCACCGTTACCACTTCCATTACTATTTTCTGAAGATGAACCACTAAGTGAATTTTCATTATTTTTAGATGAATTACTATTGTTTTTATCACCATTTTTATTTTCCGAACTTGAAAGTGACTGTAATGCTCCTGCTAATTCATCTTCGTTTATCTCTCCATTCATAACACTATCTCCAGCATTATTTAAAGCTTTTTGCAAATCAGGATCATTTAAATTTGTATTTTTTAAACTTGATGCTAATTTACTTTTTTCAGCTTCTGTCATTTTTTCTAAGCTTTTATTAAGCTTTTTTAATTGCTCTAATGTATTTTCTTTATTTCCTTCTTCAATAGCCTTTGCTAAATCTTTTCCTTCTTTAACTTTATTTAATTCTGTAATAAGCTTATTCTTATCTTCTTTATTTTCCTTTATTTTTTTATCTTTAAAATCTTTAATTAAATTATTTTTTAATTTATCTAATTCTTCTTTACCCTTTTCATTTTTTATATCTTTCTTTAAGTTATCTAACTTTTTTTCTAATTTTTCAATAGCTTTTTCTTTTTCTTTCTTATTTTTGGCAATTTGTAATTCCTTTATTGCTTTTTTCAAATGCTCATCTAAAGCTTTTTTTTCTTCCTCTGTTAACTGCTTATTTTCTAAAAGTTTCTTTTTTTCTTTTTCTATTTTTTTTACCATTTCAGCTTTATATTTTTCAAACTTTCTCAAATGTTTTGCTTCATTTCTAGATTTACTTGGAACAACTGCTCCTACCATACATAAAGCTGTTAAAATAGCTATAATATATAATCCTCTTTTATGAAACTTTATAGGCAAATTAATTTTTAAGTTATAATTTTTTATATGTTTTAAAGTATCATCCTTTTGGGCAATACTTATATCATCATTTTTATTAGAAAGCTCTAAGTAAGTAGTTATTCTTTCTTTTAATCCTTTATTATCTACTATTAATGCAATTTCTTTAGTTTTTGGTGCTTTAATAATTGACACAATAATAGAAGTGATTACTGATAATATAATCATCATTACACATAATTCAATCCAATTTTGAAAAGCAATAAAAATAGAAGTGATTATTATGAATAAACATAAACATAGTGAGACTATAAGTCCCACTATAAAATTTTTCAAAAAAAGATTTGTTCTTACTCTTATAGAAGCTTTTTTAATAAAATTTATAATCTCTTTATCTAAAGAGTTCATTATTTCACCTTCTTAACTTTAAACTTTTTAATACTAAATTTATTATTTAAAGGATTTAATTTAAATGATGCAAGTAAAATTAATAAAATAGTTAAAACTGATTGTACTCCCATAGCTAAAAAAGGATTTATAGTTGTTGAATATTCATTTAAGATAGTTAATGGTCCTATGGCACCTATTTGGCTTTTTAACAATCCAACAAATCCTAAAGCAGGATTAATATATAACCAAAATGGAATTTTTAAATTTAACATACTATTCATACCATGATTTTTTGATACGTAAATAAAAGTATAAATAAGAAATATTCCTATAGTACCAATAACCACAAACAATACTAATCCATAAGTTAAAACATTAGCTACTTTTGAAGTTTTTACAAAGCTAGATATACAAACTCCTATAGCTGATACATATAAAGTAGTAATAATAAAATATAAGTTTAGCATAATTATTTGAAAGAAATTAACTCCACCAAATAAAAATCCTAAAGAATATATTGGTATAGTACATAATATTAATAATATTACTTTACTAGCTGAAGCTAATAATTTTCCTGTAACAATAGATAATGGAGTCATCTTTGTAGATAGTAGTATATCTAAAGTTTGTTTTTCTCTTTCTGATGTAATTGCTGGTGCTGAAAGTGCAGGTACTATAAACATGAGTAATACCGCTTGAACACAAGCAATAAGTAAATATAAATTAACAAATATGCTTGGATTCATTCCCATATAATAACTTTCTGAAGTACTAATATAATACATAAACAAAATTGGTATTGTTAAAAACAATATATAAAAGAAAATCATTAAAGATATTCTAAATGTTCTTGAGCTAATTTTACTTTCATTTCTTAAAACTGGATTTATTTTCACCATAAATTCCTCCTAAAATTCCCTTTCTTCAGTTATTTTTATAAAAACATCCTCTAAATTTTTAATAGACTTAGACAATGTTATTACAGGCATACCTTTTTCCATTAAAATTTTTAATATATGAGCTATTTCACTATCTCCACCCTTAAAAAAACATTCTATACTCCTACCTTCAACACGTGTCTTAGTAATAAAAGGAACTTCTTTAAGGATTTCATTAGCTTTTTCTATGCTATGAAGAAAAGTTATAATTATAGGCGTACTCCCAGTAGCTCCTTCCATTATTTCTTCTACTGTTCCTGTGCAAACCATTTTACCTTTTTCAATTATTCCAATTTTACTACATATTTCACCTAGTTCTGGAAGTATGTGAGAACTTACAATTATTGTTTTATCCATATCTTTCAAATTTTTCAAAATACCCTTCATTTCAAATCTTGCTCTAGGGTCCATACCTGATGCTGGCTCATCTAAAATTAATAATTGTGGATTATGCACTAAACATCTAGCAAGACATAACCTTTGCTTCATCCCTCTAGATAATCCATCCACATAAGCATCATATTTATCTTGCAAATTTACTAATTCTAGTAAATCCATACTTAACTTTCTTGCTTTATTACCTAAAATTCCATAGATAGATCCATAAAACTCTAAATATTCTATTGCTTTTAAATTATCATATGCTCCAAAAAAATCAGGCATATAACCTATTTTTTCCTTTAATTTCTTATTGTTTCTTATAGCATCAATGTTATCTACATACACACTTCCACTATCAGGAGTTAAAAGCCCTGATACAATTTTCATAGTTGTACTTTTACCAGCTCCATTTGGCCCAATAAAACCAAATATTTCTCCTTTTTTTATTTCTAAATCTAATCCATTAACAGCCTTGAAAGTTCCATAAGACTTTTCTAATCCACTAATTTTTAACATTATTTCGCACTCCCCTTAACTTGTATTTGAGGAATTGGTGAAGAATTTTCTTCCTCTCCTAAAATCTTTATAGTTAATAGATTATCCTCTAAATATTCTTCTATATTTTCTTTTAATTTATGTTTTTTTCCACCCTTAAGCTCTATCTCTTCATAGCTTTGTTTTTTTACATTAAAAAGATAACATTTTCCTTTAAATTCTTCTCTACCATAATTACTATTATTATTTATTTCTAATCTATTATCTATAGTTATTTCTTCTATATTTACTGACTTATCAATATTATATTTTAAAATTAATTCTGTATTGCCATGTATAGAATACTCATAATCGTTATATCCTCCATTGCCAGATTGGCTTTCAACATCTGGTGGAAAATATCCTAATGGAAACTCTAATTTTCCATCTTTATTTTCAAAATTTAATTCAATTTTTTCACTTAAAATAGTGGTATTATATTGTGATATACTATTAGTTCCTAAAGTTATATTATTATCTATAGGTAAATTAGTTATAGCTATAAGTTTACTATTTAAATCCTTTGTTATAATTCCATCATTTAGTATATTTAATATATTAGTTATATTTCCTATATTTTTAAATTCTTTTTTTCTTTCATTTATATTCTTAATTTCATATTTTGCTTTATAATATTCATCCATTAATTTATGAGATAATGCTCCCATCCCTAATGTATTAGTTGAATTATCTGGAACCTGTTTTTCTTCTCCTTCTAAATAACTACCTAAATCCCAAGTTCTATTTCCACATACTAAAATTAATTTTTCTATATCTATGCCTAATGTATTTTTTATCTTTCCTTTTAATTTCCCGTCTTCAAAACTTAACTGTTGTTCTATTACATTAAATTTCTGTTGAAAAGGAGATAACTTAAAATTTCTAAATTTAAAAATAGGATTTTCATAAAATTCATAATATGTTCCATTTCCTTCATAAACAGTTTTTAATTCTAAAGAAGCTTTTTTATTTTCATCTATTGCTCCACCATAATAACTTTCTGTTATATAATCTAAATTCTTTCCTTCTGGCTCTTTTATATATAAATTTCCTGTTTTAGAATTTGATATTCCCATATAAGAATTTACAATTCCATTACCTAACTCATCCGTTTCTACTATATTCATATTGTTTACTACAACATCATTTACTCTTGAATTACTTCCAATAATAAAAATTATTGCACCAAACATAACACTTAATATTGGTGCTACAAACCAAAATAACTCTCTTTTATTAATTTTTTTAAGAATTAAATATGCTATTAATCCCACTACAATCACATAAAAAATAAAAATTAAAATTATAATATTTAAACTTGGAAGATTAACATTCTTTAAGGAACTTAAAGTATATGGCATTTGATATGAAAAATTTGTATTAAAATTTTTTTCATTTTTATTTATTAATTGTTTTATAATAGAAGACCATAATTCATTATTTTTACTAAAACTAACCATAGGTTCTATTCCTAAATCATAAGATGAAATTACTATATTTCCACTTCCAAAGCTTTCAGATGATATAATAGGAACATTATCATAATTTAAAAAAATCTTTTTTTCTTCAGTATTAATTTTAACCATATCTAAAGCTAAATTTTCCCCATTAATAACAACATCTTTTCTAAAGGTATTATTTGACACTCCCTTAATAATATCTTCATTAAATAAAGATAAGGTTTTACCATTATTAACTCCCGTACCCAAAATAAGGGTACCTCCCTTTTCAATCCATGCTTTTAATGAATTATATTGGCTTTCTGTTAATTTAGATGTATCATAATTATTAATAATTATCATATCTAATGTAGCTATATTTTTATTATTGTCACCTATTATTTCAGGACTTATTTCTAAGGGAATTAATTTTATTATTGGATCTTTATCACCATATTTATTGGTAACTCCACCATATTTTATTCCTCCAAAATAACTTAAACTATTAAAGTCATCAGTTAACACTCCTGTTAATATTTCCCCATAATTACTTCTTCCCGAATCAATAAGTATAGGTTTTTCTAATACTAATTTATCATCTCTTAAAATTTTTATTTTTAGCTTTTTACTTTCTTCATTAATTTTTACAGGAATAATTAATTTTTTTGTACTATCCTTTTGAACTGACAATTGTTTAGAAAACAAATTATACTTACCTAGATTCTCTCCTGGCCCTTCTATTTGTAGTTCACCAATAAAATCTTCACCATTATTTTTTACCTCTACTGAAATAGGTATTTCTTTAAATACATTATATTTTCCCCCAATTCCATATTGAACGCTTACTTCTAAATTCTCCGTTGCTAAAACATTTGATTTAATTGGAAAAAAACTAAATGCTATACTTATAAACATAATAAGCATAATTTTAAGTTTTATTATTTTTTTCACCTTATTACCCTCTTTCTTTTATTTTCTATCCATATTTTAACATAAAAAAATTACAAAAAAATAACCTTTTGGTTAATATAAGAAGTTTTTTTGTTAAAATCACTAAAAATTCCTTACAAACACCAAAAGATTATTAAAATTTTAATTATTTTCTTTTATTTTTGTTATTAAACTTTCATCTATTAGTTCTGATTTTGAAAATCCTTTTCTAAAATATCTTATTTGTTTATATTTTACTCCATTCATTTCAAAATCTAAAAGATCTATTCTATCTCCTTTATATATTATAGGCTCTTTTTTTCCTTTAACATATATTAAAACTTCCATATAATACTTTCCTTTCTTATAATTATGTTATTAAAAATATATATTTATTTTTTATTGTAACATATATTTAAAATTAACTATATACAACTTATTCACATTATATTTATTTCATAAATAACAAAAAGAGTATCCATTTATTAGGACACTCTAAAAAATCTTTTTTATATATTTTTCATTGTTTTATTTTTTCCACATAAATTTTCAAAATCATTAGTGAAAGTCTCAACTGCACAATTAACAGCATCAATTTTTAATAATCCCTCTATTACTTGAGAACCTATAGTTGCTGCTCCAACTCCATATTTAGCTAATTCTAATACTTGCTTAGAATTTTTAAAGCTTGCTCCTAAAACTTCACAATTAAATCCATTAATTTTTAATATATCATGAATTTCTTTTGCAACTTTAATACCATCAAACCCTAAATTATCAATTCTATTTATATATGGAGCTATGTAATCCGCTCCAGCTTTTGCTGCTAAATAGCCTTGCATTGAATTATATACAGCAGTAGCGGTAATATTAATACTTTTAGATTTTAATAGTTTTATTGCTTTTACTCCCTCTTTTGTAACAGGAATTTTTATAAAAGTATTATTTCCTAGTTCATTTAAAATATGATTTGCTTCATCAATCATATCTTCAGCTCTTTTAGATATAACTTGTACATGTAATTCAGCATCTTTACCAATAAATTCACGAATTTCTTTTAATACTTTAAATGGATTTTTTGAAACCTTCCATAATATAGTTGGATTAGTAGTAACACCATCTACAGAAAAATATTCATATATTTCTTTAATAGATTCTATATTTGCATCATCAATAATAAATTTCATAATTTCAACTCCTTATAATGTCTGTTCAGTTCTTTCTATAATATCATCTTGTGTTTGTTTTGATAGCACATTAAAAAATGCAGAATATCCAGCTACACGCACAATTAAATCACGATGTTTTTCAGGATGAATTTGAGCATCTAATAATGTTTCTTTAGAAACTACATTGTATTGTACATGGAATCCTTCTAGTCTATTAAAAAATGTTTTAAGTAACATTTTTAACTTCATTTTATTTTCTTCTGTTGATAGCATAATTGGAGTTACTTTTTGATTTAGTAATACTCCACCTGTAATTTCACGAGTTGGTAATTTAGAAACTGTTTTAAATACTGCTGTTGGACCATTTTTATCCATAGAATGTGAAGGTGAACACCCTTCAGCAAGAGGAGTTCCTGCATTACGTCCATCTGGAGTGGCTAAAGTGCCTTTTCCCTGCCCTACATTAGCAGATATTGAAGACGTTCCTGCATATCTAACTCCACCTATTGGTCCTCTTTCATATCTTGTATTTGGATATTTTTTAACTTCATCTATATACATGTTATATGCTTCAACAATTAAATTATCCACATAGTCATCATCATTACCATATTTAGGTGCATCTTCAGTCAATAGTTTTTGAATTCTCTTACCTTCTTTACCTGAAAAATCACTCATTAAAGCATTCCATAATTCTTTATTAGATATCTTTCTTTCCTCAAACACTAATTTTTTAATTGCTGAAAGTGAATCAGCTAAGTTTGCTATTCCAACCTGTAATCCTGATATAAAGTCATATATTGCTCCACCTTCTTTTAAGGTTTTTCCTCTTCCTATACAATCCTCAGTTAATGCACTACATAAAATATCAGGCACATCATTTTCAAGTACTAAATCACAACAATTTTCAATAATAACACTTTGCTTAGTAAATTCAATAATTGTTGTATTCCATGCTTCTTTTAACTCTTCATAACTTTTCATATTTTCAAAATGTGTTAAACCCTGTACTAATTTAGTGTTACTAGCAGGATCCACACCTGCATTCATTGCTATTAATAAAGTTTTAGGGAAATTTATAAAGCTCATCCCTGTACAACGATATCCCCATTTACCAGGAACAGCAACTTCAACACATCCTATAGCACTATAATTATAAGCATCTTCTACTGCTACCCCTTTTTCAATAAACGAAGGTATTATTATTTCATCTGAATTAAAAGCTGGCATTCCTATCCCTAGTTTAAGCACTTCAATTGCTTCATTCATAAAATTATCATTTAAATTTTTATGATACCTAACAGTTAAGTTAGGCTGTGGTAATCTTGTTTGAGCAACAGATTTTAAAATTAAATATGATAATTTGTTTACTGCATCTTTTTTATCAGTTGTTTGTCCACCTATGGTTACATTTTGATAAAGTGGTGAACCCGCACTAAATTGTGTATGTGACCAACTTCTTACTTTATTTATAGTAAAAGTTTTAAGCCATAAATTAGTTAATAACTCTACAGCCCTATCTTCAGTAATTTTTCCACTAGATAAATCTTTATGTAAATAAGGATATAAAAATTGATCCATTCTTCCATAAGAAAGAGAATGTCCATTTGATTCAATTTGAAGGATTAAATGGACAAACCATATTGATTGAAGGGCTTCATAAAAACTATTAGCTGAATTATATGGAACTTTATCCATAATTCTAGCAATTTCCTTTAACTCTAATTTTCTTTCTTCATTTTCTTCGGTTAACATCATTTCTTTAGCTAAATTTGAATATCTTTTAGCAAAATTTTTAACTGCATCTATTACAATTAAAATTGCTTCATAAAAATGAAATTTACTTATATTATTAAAATCAGTAAGATCTAAAGCATTTTTTGCTTTTATAGTTCTTTCTTCATATTCTTTTAATCCATTTTTTATTATTCTTCCATAATCAACAGCAATATGAGCATCCCCACTAGTAATATTACCTTCAGCTTTTATAATGCCTAAATCATATAAAACTTTACTTTTTGGTGGAATATTAGCGAGTCCCTTATCAAAAGTTGTATTATTCTTCCAATAAGGAGCAATTTCTCTAAGTTCTTTTTTAGTTTTTTCGTCAATATAAAAAATATCACCATCTCTTTTTTCAAATTCATCAAGTTCTTTAATCACCCATCCCATAGCATATTCTGGGAAAATAGGAGCTGATCTATTAGCCTTTGCTTGATTTCCTACAATTAATGTTTGTTCCTCAATAAATATAGTCATATTTTCTAAAATATTTTTAAGCATATATGCTCTTTTTAAAGTTATAGGCTTGTCTGCATGTTCTTTATAAGCTTCTGTAGTAAGAATTGCTCTAGTTGCATCAATAGAAGCTTTAGTTTTTAATAATTCTTCTCTAAAATCATGCATTCTATTAGTTAATAATCCGAAATGATTTTCCATATTACCTCTCCTTTAATATTTTAGTTTCATTTGAAATAAAATTGGCTTTTTTATATAATATAATACTATCATATATAGTAACTTTGTCAATAATAAATTTAAATAAAAGAATATAAAGTTTCATTCGAAACTCTCTGTATTTACTTTTATAAATTAACATGATATTATAAATTTAGGATAAGGAGAGATTTCTATGAAAAATAAAGGCGTAATTTTTAATATTCAAAGATTTAGCATTCATGATGGTCCTGGTATAAGAACAACTATATTTTTAAAAGGTTGTCCTTTAAAATGCAAATGGTGTGCTAATCCAGAATCTCAATTAAAAAATATTCAAATATCATTAAATAAATCCTTATGTATAGGCTGTAAAGCTTGTATAAATATTTGTCCTAATAAAGCTTTTAGTTTTGAAAATGGCAAAATAAATTTTAATAATATCAAGTGTGTAGAATGCTTAAAATGCATATCAAATTGTCCTACAAAGGCAATTAAAGCAGAGGGACAATTAAAAGAAATTGAAGAAATTGTTAAAGAATGTATTAAAGATAAAGAGTTTTATGAAGAGTCTAATGGTGGAGTAACTATTTCTGGAGGAGAACCTTTCGTTCAATCAAAATTTCTTAAAGCTTTAGTTAATGCTTTAAAAGAAGAAAAAATTAATGTAGCAATTGAAACAACTGGATATATTGAAAGTAATATATTCAAAGAGTTAGCTCCTATGTTTGATTTGCTTTTATTTGATATTAAACATTATGATAGTAATAAACATTTTAATGGTACAGGAGTTTATAATATTTTAATTATTAATAATTTAAAATGGGCTCTAGCTAATAATTTAAATGTATTACCTAGAATTCCAGTCATACCTAATTTTAATAATTCTTTAGAAGATGCTTCTGGTTTAGCAAAGCTACTAAAAATAGTAGGTGCAAAGGAAGTTCAACTTTTACCTTTTCATCAATTTGGAGAAAAAAAATATGAATTATTAAATAAACCTTATTCTTTAAAACATCTTAAACCTATTCATAAAGAAGATTTAGAAGAATACAAACAAATATTTATTGATAATGGCATTAATTGTTTCTTTTAAAAAAAGCTTAATTTGCATAATATGCAAATTAAGCTTTTTAGTTTGAAACTTTTTTTATATTTATATTTTTGCTAAGTAAATACTCTTCAAATTCATTAGGTATCTTTTCATCTGTTATAACAGAATTTATGTTATCAGTTTCAATTAACCTAACAATCCCTTTTTGAAAAAATTTAGCTGATTCAGTAATAATAATTACATTATTAGCTTGTTTTGCCATGTCACGAACAGTTTCACTTCTCATGTAATCTTTAGCTGTAAAACCTGATTCTTTTGAAAATCCATCCGTTCCAATAAATAATTTATCTACAAAAAAAGTTTCTACACATTTTTTAGTAATAGGTCCTACCATCACTTGAGATTCGTGTTGATATTCTCCACCTAATAAAATAATTTTTATTTTAGAAAATTTTCTTATATAATCAGCAATAAAAGCTGAATTTGTAATTATAGTAATATTTTTTTTAGTTTGTGCTACTTCACGAGCAAATAATGCACAACAAGAGCCTGATTCTATCATTATAGTTTCACCATCATCAACTAAATTATTAGCTAATTTAGCTATTCTTTCTTTAGTCTCATAATGATATGCCAAACGCTTATTGAGGTCATCACTTAAATTTAAAGTTGCAAATCCATGTTCCCTAATAACTAATCCTCTTTGTTCTAAAAAAATTAAGTCTTTTCTTATAGTTACTTGAGATACATTTAATAATTTGGATAATTTCACAACTTCTATTTTTTTATTTTCTGTTAGTAACTCTAAAATTTTATTGTGTCTAACTAACATTTTAGCCATATATTAAAATACCTTTCTATTAATAAAAAAAATATTTTAGCAATTATAATTACTAAATATAAAACTAAATATATTCTTTTATTACAATAACATATATTTTTTTTAATTACAACGTATCATAAATTCACTTTTTAAATAACTTAACAAATAAACTATAAAATTATAATTTTTTTATATAAATTCACTTTAAAATATACAATAAAATCTTAAATTAGTTTGCTAAAATACAACAACTAATTCCTTTAACAATTATATAATCATTATAAAAATTCCTTATTCCTTCATTATTAACCTCTTCATCATTAACTATAATTGTCCAATTATTTTTAGGTAATTTAACTTTTACCTCTTCTTTATTTCCATTATATATAACTATAACTTCATTCCAACCTTTTTCTAAAGTAGGCTTTTCTATTCTATAAGCAACTATATTATCTTCTAAAAATTCATTTCCCTTACTAAAGAAACTTATATACTGTTGAATATCTTTATTTCTACCCAATCTAAAAACTTTATTCTTTTTTCTAAGATTAATTAAATTTTTATAATATTTAAATACATGAAAATTCTTTCTTTTATCATTCCAATTAATTGCATTAACAAAATCACCTAAATTATAACTATTTTCAATAAAATTCCCTTTAATATCACATTTACTTCTTAATATCTCTTCACCAGCATGAATAAAAGGTATTCCTTGAGAAGTTAATACTATTGCAGCAGCTAATTTATTTTTTTTTACCATAGTAGAATATTTTTCACTTTGTGAAAATATTTGTATTTTATCCCATAATGTATAATTATCATGACATGATTCGTAGTTTATACTTTGATAAGGTTCATTTGCCCAAGGAAAATTAGAATAGTTTACTTTATCATAATTCACTTGTTTATGATAAGTACTTCCTACCACACCAAACTTAATTGTTTCTTCTAATCCTATTTCTCCATTTATAAATCCACCACTTTTATTATTATGAATTGCTCCCTTTATTCCATCTCTAATATCATCACTAAAAGCAGCTATTTGTAATGCTCCAAATTTTGATATATTTCTTTTATAGCATGCTTCTTCACTATTAAAACAAGAAGTTCCTCCAACCCAACCTTCACCATAAATTATTATATTTTTATCTATTTTACTTAACTCTTTTCTTATCTCTTTTAAAGTATTTATATCATGTACAGCCATTAGATCAAATCTAAAACCATCAATATGATATTCTTCAGCCCAATACTTAACAGAATCTACCATATACTTTCTAACCATATATCTTTCTGATGCTAATTCATTACCACAACCTGAACCATTAGTAAACTTATGATTTTCATTCTGTCTATAAAAATATCCAGGCATAGATAAATTTAAATTACTATTCTCTGATAAATAAGTATGATTATAAACTACATCCATAACTACTCTTATTCCATTTTCATGCAATATTTTTACTAATTCTTTAAATTCTTTAATTCTTACTTCTGGTTTATAAGGATTAGAACAATAGGACCCTTCCACTGCATTATAATTTTGAGGGTCATATCCCCAATTATAATCTTTATCTTTTTTACTTTCATCTACAGTTGCAAAATCAAATAAAGGTAAAAAATGAATATGAGTTATTTCAAGCTCCTTTATATGACTTAAAACAGTACTTATATTGCTGTTAGGTAGGTGTGTATTCTCTTCTATTAACCCTTTAAATATTCCTTTATGTTCTTTAGTAACTCCAGAATCATTATGCATTGTTAAATCTCTTATATGAGTTTCATATAAAATACTATCTGTTGCATAATTTAATATAGGAGCTTTATCACTATTCCATCCTTCTGGATTAGTCCTTTTCAAATCCAAAACTACGCCTCTTTTTCCATTTACACTTACAGCTTTTGCATAAGGATCTACTACTAAATTAACTTTTTCTTTAAAATAAACTACATAAGTATAATAAAGTCCTTCACAATCCTTATTAACTTTAGTACTCCAAACACCAGGGCATTTTTCTTCCATAAGTATTATATTTATTGGATTATCTTCATTATTTTCATAAATTTTAAGTTCTACTTTTAAAGCTAAAGGAGACCATAGTCTAAATAAACTTTCTTTATTTGAATATATAACTCCTAATTCACCATCAAATTTAAATTTATCTTCAAATGCTGATTTCATAAAATAAATCCTCCATATTATAAAAATAAAATTAAAAAGGTTTCTTTTAAATTTATTAAACATATTTCAAATTAGAACTTATATATTTATATACAATAAAAACTTAGTATAGTTATATATTATAATACATTTCTATACTAAGTTTTTTAAATTCAAAATTTTTTTACACTCTCTCTAACAATTAATTCAGTTGGCAATATTACCTTTTTAGCATAGGTTCTACTTAATAATCTTTCCTTTAAAAGCTGTACACTTTCTTCTGCTAATGAATCAATATTCACTTTTACAGATGTTAAAGGTGGAATCATGTATTGAGACATAACAGTATCATTAAATGCTATTATACTTATATCTTTAGGAACATTTAAATCATATTCATTAAATGCTTTTAATACTCCAGATACCATTGAATCATTTGCAATAAAAAATGCTGTAGGTCTATTTTTTTTATTATTTTCTAAATAAATTTTAACAGCTTTATAAGCTCCTAAAGATGTCATATCACAATTAATAAAAAAATCTTCTTTTAACATTAATTTTTCTTTCATATATTCTATATAATATTTAAATCTACTATCTAAAATTTCTAAATTTTGTTCATCTAATCTTTCTTTTCTTCCTATATATCCTATATCCTTATGTCCTAAAGATATAAAATAATTCAATGCTTGATTTACTCCTAATTTAAAATTAATTTTAACACTATCATAAAATTCATCATTAGGATTTGAATTTAAAAAAACTATATTAATACTTTTTTCTTTTAAACTATTTATCTCATCCTTAGTAAATTTACCAATAGCTATTATTCCATCTAAAATTACATTACCTATACATTCATAATTACCATTTTTTTTATGCAGATTTATAACTTCTATTTCATTTTCAAAACATTTTTTTTCTACTACATTTCTTAACAAAAGATAATATGGATCTGATAATTGCTTTTCAATATTATACATGTCCACAATACCAATTTTAAATATCCGTTCTTTTTTCTTTTTACCTTTACGTTGCTTAACTGTTTGATATTGTAATTCTTCAGCAACTTTAAATATTTGAATTTTTGTTTCATCAGCTACTAATATTCCACTATCATTATTAAGTACTCTTGATACAGTTGCTAAGGATACCCCCACTTTATCTGCTATTTCCTTTAATGTTGCCAAACTTCCACCTCCTAATTAATTATTTAAACCTATTAATTAAGCTAATACCCTTAAAGACTTTTCTTTTTCTTCTACTTCACTTTCAAAAATATTAAGTATTTTTTCCTTTAAAATTATATATCGTCCCTCTAACTCTTCAAATTTATCTCTATTTTTATTTATCTGTTCTTCATTATTTTTAATTTTATAATCTAAACTATCTATACTACTTATTATAAATTCACTTAATTTTTCATTAGCTTTTCTTAATACTTCCCTATTCTCTTTTATTATATCATTGCTAAAACCTATTTCTATTTCTAAATTTTTCTTAAGAACTTCACATTTACTTAAAGCAATAAAAACTTTATTCTCCCATTTATTACATGCTTTAAATATAGTAAGTAATTTATTAGGTTTAGATTTTATTACTTCAATAGTATCCTTTACACATTCCTTTATTTCATGTTCATCAATTTCTCCTTTAAAAATATAAGGTGAAATATGTTCTCTATGAATTTTTGTTTCCATTATTAAATTAATTAATTCCTTATGACATCTAGTAACCTCATCACACCATGCTCCATATATATATAATTGATTAGTCTGTTCTTTTAAAACATAGTGAATTTTTTCTATTTTATTTATATCTTCAAAAAATTCATTAGTTAAATTATTTTCAATAACAAACTCTTTTATATCAAAAATATCTGTATTATCTAATAGAATGTCTAACATTTTACATGTATATTCTTTATGTTTTTTTAATTTTTCAAGAGAATTTTCAAAAATTTTATTTTCTCCAATTAACTTAAATATGTCATTCCATAAATGAGAATATTCATTAGCTAGCTCTATATATTCATCTGTGTTTTTAGGAATTGCATTTTTAATTGCATTATTTAAGGTTATAGCTAAGGTTCCATTTTTAATAACTTTATTTTTTTTATATGAATTAAATATATTTTGATTTAACTGTTGAAAAGTCTTTTTTAAAACAGATTTATATTCATAAAGTTTGTCTAAGTCTTTTTTTAATTGGTTAATCGGCAAATTAGAGTTGCATTTTTCATCATAACTTTCCAAAACCTCTATATTTTTCACTTCTTTAACTTCACTCATATGTTCTCCCTAACCTCTGCTCCTTATTAACATAAATTTATTATATCATATAAGAATATTTTTTTGTATTTTTATGGAATCATTTTAAAACAAAATTCTATCCTTATATAATATAATATTATTAATATGACTTAAAAAAAAGAGGTAATTGCTAAATATGTGCATTATCCTCTAAAAACATCCTATATTTTATATATTAATACAAAGTTTATCCCTTTTTCATTAATATATTTATATTTCATGATCTTCATTATAATCTGTACTAACATTATTAATACTCTTACAAATAGGACACATAACTAAATTATATTGTGAGCATATATAACACATCTCTCCACACTTAGAACACTGAATTTTTTCATCTATTTGATTTTTTTTCATTTTGCACCTCTCTTAAATTTTATGTAAACTTAATTAAATACATTTTATTTATATATTTTTGCCTTAATTGTACATATTATTCATTTAACACTTTTTTAGTTTGCATAAAAAAAAACCTTCCATTACATCGTTAGGAATTATTCTTAACGCTTTTTTTAATTCTTTATTATAATTTTTTTCTTCATATTTTATTAAAGCTAATTTTTTATTATTAATGTTTAAATCTATTGATTCTATCCTTAAATCTTTATGTTTATTTAAAATATAATTTATAATTTCTTCATTTTCTTTCGGTGATAAAGTACAAGTAGAATATAAAATATATCCTCCTTTTTTTAAACATTTATAAGCACTTTCTATTAATTGTTTTTGCACTTTTATTAATTTATTATTTTTTATTATTTTCACTTTTTTATTTTTTAAAATTTCCATAGTTCCTTCTCCAGAACAAGGCGCATCAATTAAAATTTTATGAAAAGTATTTTCATATTCTTTAAACAAAAATCTTCCATCTTTATTTATACATTCTACACATTTTACTCCATGTTTTTTAATATTATATTTTAAACGTTCATATCTTATTGAATTTATTTCATTAGCAATTACTTTTCCTGTATTTCTTATAATTTCTGCTATTTTAATAGTTTTTCCACCAGGTGCAGCACACATATCTAATATTACATCATCCTTTTTGGGATTTAATATAATACTAGGTATTATACTAGATGGATTTTGAAAATAAATTTCTCCTTTCTTATAACACTCTAATTTTCTAATAATATTTTCTTCATTATTTTTTAATAAAAAATATGGATTCTCCCCATTATATTTATAATATTTAATGCCATTTTTATTTAACTCATAAATTACTTCACATTCCTTAGCTAATATCTTATTCACTCTAAATGTACTTTTTCTTCTTATTAAATAACTTGTTAATATTTGATCTACTTCTTTAATTGTATAAATATTATATAACATATCTACAAACTCACTTGGTAATATTTCTTTTAAACGTCTAATACCCAATGACCTTCCCATACTTTAAATTATATCCCCCTTTAAACATACACTTTCATTTACTTTTTAATAATACTAACTTATTAATTACTCATAACTAAAAATAAATTTAACTTTTAATTAATAAATAAGTCTATATATTAAATTAATATGTTAAGCATTAAAAATTAATACCCTTTCTAAGTAAAAATAATTTATAAAAAAAACATGATTCTTAAAATAAAAATTCTAAAGAATCATGTTTTTTATATAATTTTAAACCTTTAAATATTTTCTCAATGATACTAAACTTCCTACTATTCCAATACCTGCTCCAATAATAATTGAACTAGGTATTAAAAATACAAGTAAATTACCTAAAGCTGGCAATGTAAATCCATTCATCAATGTACTGGCTGTACTTATAATACTTGGTGATAATGAACTATATACTAAAGAAATTACACCAACACTTAAAAGTGCACCTATAGTTCCAATTAACAATCCCTCAATTATAAATGGAAGTCTTACATAATTATTGGTTGCACCAATATATTTTATTATACTTATTTCTTTTTTTCTAACAAATACAGCTACTTTAATTGCATTAGATATTAGCAAAGTAGATGCTACTGCTAATATTATTAGTAGTATAGATCCTATTATTTTAGTATACTTATTAAGTTTACTTAAAAACTCCGTTACTATATTTCCATCAGTAACTTTATAAAATTCTTTATTACTCAAAATTTGTTCTTTAATTTCTTCATTAGCTGAAATACTAGAAGTTTTTATTGCTAAACTAGCTGGAATAGGGTTTTCTCCTTCCGCAACAACTTCATTAAGTATTCTTTGCATTTCATGATCATTATCATGTTTAAAACTATCTTTATAATCATTTAACCCCTCATCTGAAGAAATATAATTAACACTTTCAACATTAGGTAATTTTTCTATTTCTTCTTTCAATTCAACCATTCTAGTATAATCTACATCACTATTTAAAAAGGCAATAATCTCAACTTGTTCTTCTAGATTTTTAACATTTTCATTTATTACACTTACAGCTGAATAAAATAAACCAAATAAAGTTAATGATATAAAAACTGTTGTTATAGCTACAAAAGAAACTAATCTATTAGTAAAAATATTTTTTGCACCATCTTTAATTAAATCTTTAATAGTGACTATTTTCAAAAACATAACCACCTTTCATATTATCGCTAACTATTTCACCATTTTTCATATATATAACTCTTTTTTTCATTTTATCTACTATAACGCTATCATGGGTAGCCATAATAACAGTTGTACCTTTTTTATTTATGTCTATTAATAAATCTAATATTTCTTCTGTAGTTTTAGGGTCTAGATTTCCTGTTGGTTCATCTGCTAAAAGTACCTTAGGATTATTTATAATAGCTCTAGCAATTGACGCTCTTTGTTGTTCTCCCCCTGATAATTCATGAGGATAAGAATTTGCTTTTTCACTTAAGCCAACTCTAGCTAAAATTACCGGTACTTTCTTTTCTATATCTTGCTTATTAGCTTCTACTACTTTCATTGCATAGGCTATGTTATCATATATTGTTTTATTTTGAAGCAACCTAAAGTCTTGAAAAACTACTCCTAATTTCCTTCTAAAATAAGGTACTTCTTTTTCTTTAATATTTTCTAAAATTACGTTATCAACTATGATTTTTCCATTAGTAGCTTTAATTTCTCTTAGCATTAATTTTATTAAGGAAGACTTTCCTGAACCAGAAGCTCCTACTAAAAATACAAATTCTCCTTTTTTTATTAATAAATCTATATTTTTTAAAGCATGTACATTATTGTCATAAATCTTATTTACTTTTTCTAATTTAATCATACTTTATCTCCTAATTAACTATTTTAAATTATCTTAAATATTTCATAGGATCTACAAATTGTCCATTTTTCTTAACCTCAAAGTGACAGTGATTACCTGTAGAATATCCTGTAGTACCTACAGTAGCTATAGTTTGTCCCTTTTTAACCTTTTGTCCTACTGATACTAATCTTTCTGTATTATGTGCATAAAATGTAACTAGCCCACTACCATGGTCTATTCCTACAATATTTCCATAAGCTGTATTATAAGTTGACATTATTATAGTTCCTGATTTAGCAGCAACTACTGGAGTACCTGCTGGTGCTGGAAAATCCACTCCTGTATGTAATTTATTCACTCCCGTTATAGGATGTACTCTATAGCCAAAAGAGGATGATACTGTAGTATATCCTGGGACTGGCCAACTCATGCTTTCATTTTCATTATTATTGTCCTCATGATTATTAGATGAATTATTATCTAATTCTTTACTTATAATTTTACTTTGTACATCTAATTCATCTATTTGTTCCTTTGTTAAAATTATTTCTTTTTCTAAATTTTGTTGAGCTTTTATAAGCTCATTTACTTGAACCTTTTTATCTTCTATTAATTTATTAAGTTTAACTTCCTCTGCTTCAGCTATTTTCTTTTTTTCTTTAATTTCATCTATTTGAACTTGCAATTGTAATTTTTTTTCTTGTAAATCTTTTTCTAAACTTTTTGTTTCTGTAATTATTTTATCATTTTTCTTTACAATGCTTGAAACAACCTCTAAACGTCTTAAAAAATTCCCAAAATCTTTAGCTTCAAGCAATAATAAAAGATATCCTCCTGCCTTTTGTTCATATTCAATTTTAACAATATCTTTTATAATTTCATAATTTTCATTAATTTTTTTCTGTACACCATCAATTTTTTCCTCAAGGTTTTTGTTATCTTTTTCAAGTTTTATAGTTTTATCTGTAAGATCTTTTATAACAACTTTTTTATCTTCAATTTTATCATCCAATTTAGCTGTTTCTACTTCAATTTCTTTTCTACTTTTTTTAGTACTTTCTAATTTTTTTTCTGCTTCTTCTAATTTCTTTTCCTTTATTTCTATATCTTTGTTATTTGCATATGTATAAATTGGCATCTTACAAGTTAAAGCTACAATATTAGTTAACATTGTTCCAATAACAAATGCTAAAACCTTTTTTTTCATTATGAAAACCCCTTTCATTTATACGTAACCCTTTAGATAAATTCTCTTTATATGTAAAATTAAATTTGTATCTTTAAACTAGTTAAAGCTTTGCTAAAACTTTTTCTTACAAATTATATTGTTATAAATATTTATTAGCATTATATTACAATTTTGTTACATTTTCAACGTTTTATAACATTTTTTCTTTTTTCAAAAAAATTATACATATTTTAAAATAAGTTTTATATTGGTTTATTTCCTTTAAATTTCAATAATTAACAAACTAGAGATAAATATAAAATTAAACTACTCTATATTTATCTCTAATGTAAAAAATTTTATTATTTCTCTTCTAAAAATGGCATAGGATCTACGGTCTTTCCATCTATTTTCACCTCAAAATGACAATGATTTCCTGTGGAATATCCTGTAGTTCCTACCTGTGCTATAGTTTGCCCTTTTATCACTTTATCTCCTACATTAACTAAAAGCTTAGAATTATGAGCATATAATGTTGCTATACCGCCACCATGATCTATTGCAACTACATTTCCATAAGCTCTATCCATTTTAGACATTATTACTACTCCACTATTAGCCGCTTTAACAGGTGTACCTGCTGGTGCTGGAATATCAATACCTGTATGCAATTTATGAACACCAGTAATTGGATGAACTCTATTTCCATAAGGTGAAGATATTTTAATATATCCTGGTACTGGCCATACCATAACCCCACCTAAGTAATCTTTCATTGAATCTTTTAATGCTTTTAAAATTTCTTCCTCTAAAACTCGTCCTTGTTCCTCTAAAGATTTTATTTGATATTCTGATAGCAAAACCTCTTTTTCTAATTCAATTTGAATATCTACTAGTTTTTTTACTTTCTCTTCTTTTTCAATTAATAATTGTTCTAAATTGCTTTTTTCCTTTATAATTTCTTCTTTTTTATCTTCTAATTGTTTTTTTCTATTTAATACTATGTTCTTTTTTTCCTCTAATGCATTTTGTAGCTCTGTTGTTTCAATTATTATTCTATCATTATTTTTTATTAAACTAGATACCACTTCTAGTCTTCTAATAAAATTCCCAAAATCTTTAGATTCTAGAAGCAATCCTAAATATCCTCCTAACTTTTGTTCATAAGATATTTTCATTAAATCTTTAATTATTTCAAAATTTTCTTCTATTTTTTTTTCTGCATTATTTATTTCTTCATCTAATTCCATATTATCCTTTTCCAATATGCTTACTTCTTTTTCTATTTTTATTATTTTTTCCTGTGTTTCTTTAATACTTTCATCTATTTTCAATGATTCTTTCTCAATTTCTTCTCGTTGCTTTTTTGCATCTTCAACTTTTTTCTGTGAATCATCTTGCTTTAGTTTTTCTTCATTTATTAAATTATTAATTTCATCTGAAGTTAATCCATTTTCATTTTGCTCAATTTCATTATCCGCATAAACATAAATACATTTAGAAAATACTGTAATATTACTTAATATAACGGCACCAAGTAATAAACTTAAAAACCTCTTTCTCATATACTCTCTACCCCCAATTGATAATTGCCTATATTTATATTAATTATATTAAATCAATTATATTACAA
>NZ_WHJC01000017.1 GCF_009295725.1 Clostridium tarantellae | reverse complement strand
CCTTATAGCTTTTTTTTATTTTTAGGAATTTATAATATATATTTTGTATTAAAGAAATTATATTTATATTTTAAAGTTAGAAAAAAAGAATTTGATAAAAAATAAATTTTAATAATTCAATCTTAATATTACAATATATATAATTAAAAGTTTTTTGGTAAATTTAATTAAAATAACAAGATAATTTATAAATTAGGTTTTAATTATAAAAAAATTTATATTATATTAATTAAAATAAAGTTAAAAATAAAGTTAATTAAATTTTTATTTCAAAATATAAAAAATTAATTAATAAAAAAATTAAGAGTATTAATAAGGTTTTCAGTAAAATATATATTAAAAGTAAAAATAATTATAAAAATTTATTTTTACTTTTTAAATCAAAAAATTACAAATTTCGGTTGATTTTTAGTAATAATATGAAATTGTAATTATTTTATTGTATAATCAATATATAATATAAAATATAATTATTATACTTGTGTTGAGGTGAAAAAATGAATTTTACAAAATTAATGAGTGGAGTCTTTGCAGTAATATTTATAGTAATACTATATTCTATAATATATTATGCTCTAAAAATAATGTATAAAGACGTAAAAGGGGGAAAGAAAAAAAGAGGAAAGATTCAAAAAGCTCATGGGCTAGAGATATTATCAGCAGATGTAGCTAGTGATCTTAAGGTTGGCTCGGTAATCCCTGTAACAACTACCATAACATTAGGAAGAAGAGAGGATAATTCTATTGTACTTAATGATAGATTTGTTTCATCTTATCATGCAAAAATTTATGTTAGAAATAATGAATTTTATTTAGAAGATTTAGCAAGTACTAATGGAACTTATGTAAATGAACAGAAGGTAACTGGAAGAGTAAGATTAAAAATTAATGATACTATTAGATTAGGTAGTAATGTTTTTAAGGTTATAGGTTAATGAAGGAGGAATAATGAATACTTTAAAGTATGAAAAACGAATTTTAAAGATGGTGTATTTATTATGTGCAGCTTTATTTATTAACTTAGCCATAATAAAAACTCCCGTAGATACAAAAGCTCTAATATTAGGAGCTATATTAATAGTAATAATAGGATTTTCACATTTTATAATAAGAAAATTTTATCCAGATGGAGATAAGTATATATTAATTTTTTCAGCTATTTTAGCTGTAGTTGGTATTGCAGTACTGTATAGATTAGATCCTAAAGTAGCCATGAAACAAACGGTTTGGTTTAGTTTAGGAATAGCAGTTTATATGCTCATAGTTATAGTATTACCTGATTTAAAAAGTTTTTCTAAATATAAGTATTTATACATGGGATTAACTATAGTGTTTATGACTATGGCTTTTATAATAGGAAAAGAAACTTTAGGTGCTAAAAACTGGGTATATATTGGAAGTTTTGGTTTTCAACCTTCTGAAATAGGTAAGATATTTTTAATATTATATCTTTCATCAGCATTAATGAAGTATGAATCAAAAAATACTTTTAAAGAAGAGTTAAAACAGCTATTAGAGCCTGCTTTAGTTGTAATGTACTCTTTAGGTTTTATGGTATTACAAAGAGATTTGGGATCAGCTTTATTATTCTTTTTTGTATCTATAACAATGTTATATATAGCAACTTCTAAGGCAAAATATGTAGCAGCAGGTTTAGGATTATTTGCATTAGGTGGAATAGCTAGTTATTTTATGTTTGGTCATGTTAGAAAAAGAGTTATGATATGGAAAGATGTATGGAAATATGCAAATGATCAAAGTTATCAAATAGTACAAGGTTTCTATGCTATATCAGCAGGAGGATTTTTAGGAACAGGTCTTGGGCAAGGATATCCAGGATTTATACCTATAAGAGAAACAGATTATATATATGCTGTTATATCAGAAGAATTAGGAATGGTATTTTCTATAGGATTAACATTAATATATTTTCTACTATTTTATAGAGGAATGAGAGCAGCTTTAAGTACTGATGATAATTTTTCACAGTTAAATGCAGTTGGATTTAGTACTCTTATAGTTGCTCAAGTTTTAGTTATATTAGGTGGGATTTTTTCAATAATACCTTTAACAGGAATTACTTTACCATTTGTTAGTTATGGAGGAACATCTATATTAACAATGTTTTTTGCATTAGGAATACTTCAAAAAATTTCAGAGGAGGGGCATAAATAAATGAAGAAAACTGATTTATCAAGTAATATTAGAAAAGTAATGGTTGTTTATTTAATTTTATTATTAGGATTAATAACTTATATTACTTACTTTAATTTATTTAAAGCTCCAGAGATAGCACAAATGCCTAGTAATAATAGATTGTGGGCAAAGAGAAATGAGGTATTAAGAGGAACGATTTATGATAGAGATGGAAATGCTCTTACTTCAGGAGAAAGAACTGGTGCATTAACTCAAACTAGACAGTATTTAAAAGGTGATTTATTTTCACATATTTTAGGGTATGTTAATCCTAAGTATGGATTAACAGGATTAGAAAAATTATATGATTCACAATTAATTAATTATGATAGTACTAGTTTGAAAAATTTTTTAAAATCTTTTAATTTTAAAAAAGATTTTAAAAATAGAGAATCCGATGATAAAAAAATAGGAAATAGTTTAGTTACAACATTAAGTACTAAAGTTCAACAAGTAGCTTATGATGCATTAGGAAATAATAAGGGAGCTGTAGTAGCTTTAAATCCTAAAACAGGAGAGATTTTAGCAAGTGTATCAAAACCTACTTTTAATCCAAATGATTTAGATAATGCCATGAAAGCAGCTAATTCAAATGCAGATAATCATATAATGATAAATAGAGCGGTTTCAGGTATGTATCCTCCAGGGTCTACATTTAAAGTTGTTACATTATCTTCAGCCCTTGAAAATATAACAGGTATAGTAGATAGAACATTTAATGATACAGGTAAAATAGATTTTGGCGGTAATAATAAACCATTACCTAATGAAAACGGAGCAGCATATGGGTCAATAAGTTTAAAGAAAGCATTATCAGTATCTAGTAATGTAGTATTTGGAACATTAGCAATGGAACTTGGAAATTCTAATTTGAAGAAAACTTCTGAAGCTTATGGATTTAATTTAGGAATTCCATCAGATGGAGTTATTATTGATAATAGTATATTCCCAACACTACCTAAAGCTGAAAAAGGTAATATAGCAAGAAGTGGTATAGGACAAAGTTCTATTTTAGCAACTCCAATGCAAATGGCATTAATTACATCTACAATAGCAAATAATGGAGTTATGATGGAACCACATTTAGTTAATAAAGTAGTAAATAAAGATGGAGATGTAGTAGAGACTATAGCACCTAAAGAAATAAAAAGAGTTATTTCTAAAGAGAATGCATCTATAATAAAAAATTATATGAAAGGTGTTGTAGATGATAGGATAAATGGAAGGTGGACTTCTTTCAAAGGATTAAATGCAGCTGCAAAAACAGGTACTGCTGAATGGGAAAAAAACGGAAAATTACAAACACCACATTCTTGGTTTATAGGTTTTGCTCCAGTAGATAATCCAACAGTTGCAGTAGCTGTAATAGTTGAAGAAGGTGGAGCAGGTTCGGGAATAGCATCTCAAATAGGAGCTAAAGTAATGAGAGCAGCATTAGGAAAATAGGAGGTATTAGGACTATGTTTGATTTTCAACATCATTTAAAAGTGTTACCAGAAAAGCCAGGTGTATATATCATGAAAAACTCTTTAGGAGAGATAATTTATGTTGGCAAAGCTAAGATTATTAAAAATAGAGTAAGACAGTATTTTCAAAATTCTAAAAATCACTCAGAAAAAGTTAAATCTATGGTGAAAAATATAGCTGAATTTGAATATATAATTACTGATTCTGAAATGGAAGCATTAATATTAGAAGGTAACTTAATAAAAAAATATAGTCCTAAATATAATATTGCTTTAAAGGATGATAAATTTTATCCATTTATAAAAATAACAACTAATGAAGACTTTCCAAGAGTGTATGTAACAAGAAACTTAGCTAAAGATGGTAACAAGTATTTTGGGCCATATACTAATGGAACTGCTGTATATGAAGTTATGGAACTAATAAAAAAAATATTTCCACTTAGAACGTGTAAAAAAGCAATAAAAGAGGGAGAAGAAACCACAAGACCTTGTTTAAATTATCATATTAATTTATGCGAAGCGCCTTGTGGTGCTTATATATCTAAAGCTAAATATGGAAAAATGATTGAAGATATAATACATATATTAAATGGTAAAGATAGTTCTATTACTAAATCTTTAAAAGATAAAATGGAGAAAGCTTCAGAAAATTTAGAGTTTGAAAAAGCAGCTAGTATTAGAGATAAAATAATATCTATAAAAACTATTATAGAAAAACAAAAAATGTTTACTATAAAAGAAGGCAATGAAGACTTTATAAATATTTTTTCTGATGAAAAGGATAGTTGTGTACAAATATTTTTTCTTAGAGATGGAAAGGTTACTGGAAGAGAAGATTTTATGTTACAAAATACTGGGTATGAAGCCATAGGAGAATTATTAAGTGAATTTATCTCAAGATTTTATGGTGGAACTGCTCAGATACCTAAAACTATCTATGTACCAGAAATAGTTGATTTAGAACTTTTAGAAAAATTTCTTACTTATAAAAGAGGTTCTAAAGTATTGATAAAAACTCCTAAAAAAGGAGATAAAAAAAATATGCTAAATATGGTTAAAGATAATGCTAAAATAATGTTAGATCAATTTAAATATAAAATGATAAAAGAAGAGGAGTTAAATAAAGTTACTTTAAGTGAATTAGCAGAAACATTAACTTTAGAAAATTTACCTAATAGAATTGAAGCTTATGATATATCTAATATACAGGGAGTAGATTCTGTAGGAACCATGGTAGTATTTGAGAACGGAAAAGCCAAAAATTCTGATTATAGAAGATTTAAAATAAAAACTATTGAAGGTGCTAATGATTATGGTAGTATGAAAGAAATATTAAGTAGAAGATTTTCTCATGGACTAGAAGAAATTAAAAATATACAGAAAAGAAAATTAGAATATTCCAAAGGTAAATTTTGTATTTTCCCTGATTTAATAATGATGGATGGTGGGAAAGGACAAGTAAATATAGCATTAGAAGTTCTAAAAGAATTTGGAATAGAAAATATTCCAGTGTGTGGTTTAGTTAAGGATGATAAACATCAAACTAGAGGAATTATATATAATAACAAAGAAATATTCATAAAAAGAACTTCTAATTTAATGCATTTAATTACAAGAATACAAGATGAAGTACATAGATTTTCTATAACTTATCATAGATCATTAAGAGATAAAAGAACACTTCATTCTATTTTAGATGATATTCCTAGAATCGGAGAAAAAAGAAGAAAAGCTTTGCTTATAAAATTTGGTAGCGTGGAAAAGATTAAAGTTGCATCTATTAAAGAGTTGTTAGATACTCCAAGTATAGATAAAAAAGCTGCTGAAAGTATAAAAGCATATTTTTTAAATACAAAAAAGTAACAACATTTAACAAATAACAATAAAATGATATAATGTAGTTGAATTATTATAGTTAATTAAAGAAATTTCATGGAATTTGTAAAAAATATTGAAAATTAGTTAATAATTAATTTATACTATTAAATTAGGGTACTAATAATTAAGTAATAAGTTTGAGGAGTTTGAGCATGAATCAATATATGGAATTTAGTAAGTTATTATATAATTTTTATAAAGAGGAAGATGTTGTTTTAAATTCTCCAATGAGTGAGCATATATATTTTAAGGTTGGAGGACCAGTAGACATATTGGTAACGCCAACTAATGAACAACAGGTAGCTGATACCATAAAGCTATGTAAAGAGCATAATGTTCCTTATTTTATTTTAGGTAATGGTTCCAATCTTTTAGTTAAAGATGGTGGTGTAGATGGTGTAATTATAAAATTCTGTAAAATGAACAGAATAAAAATAAAGAATAATGAGATAATTGTTGAAAGTGGTGCATTATTATCTAATGTATCTAAAAAAGCTTTAGAACATAATTTAACTGGTTTTGAGTTTGCTTGTGGTATTCCTGGAAGTATAGGTGGAGCCGTTTTTATGAATGCAGGAGCTTATAATGGGGAAATGGCTAATGTTATAAAAGAAGCTCAAGTAATAGATAGTGATGGAAATATAACAGTTTTAAATAAAGAGGAACTAGAATTAGGTTATAGAACTTCGTCAGCTATGAAAAAAGGATTGATAGTTTTAAGTGCTACAATTTCTTTAAAAGAGGGAAGTTATAATAATATAAAAGAAAAAATTGATGATTTAACTAATAAAAGAGAAGAGAAGCAACCTTTAGAATTTCCATCAGCAGGAAGTACCTTTAAAAGACCCGAAGGACATTTTGCTGGGAAATTAATTCAAGATTCAGGATTAAAAGGATTTTCTATAGGAGGAGCTGCAGTATCTCAAAAACATTCGGGCTTTGTTATAAATAAAGGAGGAGCTACTGCAAAAGATATATTAGATCTTATAGCACATATTCAACAAGCAGTTAAATATAAATTTGATGTTGAGCTCCATACAGAAGTTAGGATTATAGGAAGAGAATAATTTAAAATGTTATAAAAATACTTTATAGTATTTTAAAATGAAACATATAATAATTAAATATTTTAGTAACAATAATAAGTATAATATTATTTATAAAATTTATTTACATTATTGTTTATTAAAGGTTTATAAAAGTTTATTTTATAAACCTTTAATTTTTTGACAAAATAAAATAATACCTTAATTGTAAAAATTATGATAATATATTATAAATAAATTTTTGTGAAAGGATGTTTATTTATGGTATATGGTGTTAGAGAAGAAATTTTAAAGATTGAAAAATATGTAGCAGGTAAATCAATAACTGAAGTAAAAAGAGAGTTAGGGTTAGATAATATTGTTAAAATGGCCTCTAATGAAAATCCACTAGGTTGTTCTAAAAAAGTTAAGGATGCATTAAAAGCTTTAGTAAAGGATACTTATTTATATCCTGATTCAGCAAGTTATGAACTAAAAAATTTATTAGGAAATAAGTTAAATGTAAAATCAAAGCAAATATTTTGTGGAGCTGGTTCAGACTCATTAATAAGGGTTATATGCAATACACTCTTAGATAAAGATGATGAAAGTATAGTAGCAGATATAACTTTTCCAAGATATGAAACAAATATTAATTTGATGGGGGCTAAATGTATAAAAATACCTGTTAAAAATTTTATTTTTAATTTAGAAGAAATGGTAAATGCAATTACAAAGAAAACTAAGATAATATGGTTTTGTAATCCTAACAATCCTACTGGAACAATATTTACAAAATATGAACTTAAAAAAGTATTAGATAAAATTCCTAAAAACGTTTTCGTAGTAATAGATGAAGCTTATGTTGAATATGTTACAGATGAAAACTATCCAGATTCTTTAAGCTTATTAAAGAAGTATTCTAATATAATAATACTTAGAACTTTTTCTAAAGCTTATGGGTTGGCAGCTTTAAGAATTGGATATGGAATAGCTAATGAGGAGCTAGTAGAATATTTTAATAGAGTTATTAATTCATTTGATACTAATTTATATGCACAAGTGGCAGCTATAGAAGCTATTAAAGATGAAGATTTTTTAAGTTTAGTAAAACAATTTAATGAAGAACAAAGGAATTTTATGTATAAAGAGTTTGATAAACTAGGTTTATCATATATAAAGTCTCAAGCAAATTTTATTATGGTTAAAGTTAATTGTGATGATAAAGATTTATTTAATTATCTTTTAAAAAGAGGATATATAATAAGACCTGGATATCTTTTAGGAGTTCCAGGATATTTAAGAATAAGTATAGGTAAGGAAAATGAAAATAGACAACTAGTAAATCTTATTAAAGAATATTTAAAAAAATAATTTTAAGTTTAACAGCTAATTACATTATACGTATCACTATATTTTATAATACTTATAAAATATAGTGATAATTATTATTTATATTAATTTTAATTAAATAATTTTTAGTTTATAATAAAATAACTAAATGAAATAATTAAGGATTTTACTTATTTACTTAAGTTAACTAATATAATTATTTAATATGATATAATTTAATTAAGAGATGTTTAAGGAGGAAATGGCATGAGATTTGTAATAGTAACTGGACTTTCAGGAGCAGGAAAAACTCAGGCAACTAGAAGCTTAGAGGATTTAGGATATTTTTGTGTAGATAATTTACCACCAAAATTAATTCCTAAATTTGCAGAAGCTTGTATACAAAGTCAAGGAAAGATAAATAAAGTAGCACTTGTTATAGATATAAGAGGCGGAATATTCTTTGATGATTTATTTGAAAGCTTAGAGTATTTAAAACAAAGTAATTTTAAATATGAAATTCTTTTCTTAGAAGCATCAGATGAAGTTTTAGTAAAAAGATTCAAAGAAAGTAGAAGAAGTCATCCGCTTTCACCAGATGGAAGGGTATTAACAGGAATAAGCAACGAAAGAGCTAGATTAAGAGAGTTAAAAGATAGAGCTGATAACATAATAGATACATCTAAGTATGCCATTAAAGATTTAAGAGAAAAAATAAATGTGCTTTATGGAGATGGAAAAGAACTAGAACAGACAATTTCAATAACTGTGCTGTCCTTTGGTTTTAAGTATGGTATTCCAACAGATTCAGATTTAGTTTTTGATGTTAGATTTATACCAAATCCTTTTTATATACCAGAATTAAAACCTTTTTCAGGTAATGATGAGCCAGTAAAACAATACGTATTATCTCAAAAAGAAACGAAAACATTTATACCAAAATTAAAGGAAATGTTAGAATTTTTAATTCCTAATTATGTAAAAGAAGGGAAAAGACAATTGATTATTTCAATTGGATGTACTGGTGGAAGACATAGATCAGTAGCTATTGCTAATGCTTTATATAAAGAACTTAAAAAAAGTGATTACAATGTAGGTGTAGAACATAGAGATATAGATGAAGATGTTAATAAAGGAGCTAAGAAACTATGATGTTTCTTAAGCTTCTAAGACCAGGGATTAAAGTTAAAAGGTATGTTTTTTCATCTTTTATAGGTATTTCTATATTGGTTTTAGTATTAACTAATTTAATCATAAAAAATAATGTTAATACTATATCAGATAGAGTTTTAATTGTGATTTTGGTTATAATTTCCATGCTTATAATATATAAATCAATAGCTCAATGTGTAAAGTCAGTTGTAGCTTTGGTTAATAAGGGATATATAAATATTACTTTTGATGAAAATATTGAAGATCTAATTGATGAGGATAGATTATTAGTAAAAGGTCCTAAAATAGTGGTAATAGGTGGAGGAACCGGATTATCCACTATGTTAAGAGGATTAAAATATTATACTTCAAATGTAACATCTATTGTTACTGTGGGTGATGATGGTGGAGGTTCTGGAATTTTAAGGGAAGACTTAGGAATGTTACCACCAGGAGATATTCGAAATTGCATATTAGCACTTGCAGATACGGAACCTTTAATGGAAGAATTGCTTGAATATAGATTTAAAGATGGTAGACTTAAAGGACAAAATTTTGGAAATTTATTTTTAGCAGCTATGGATGGAATATCTGATAATTTTGAAGATGCTGTTAGGAAAATGAGCTCTGTTTTAGCTGTTAAAGGAGATGTACTACCAGTTACTTTAGAAGATATGGTGTTAGAAGCAGAACTTAAAAATGGTCATAGAGTAAGAGGAGAGTCTATAATAGGTGATGAAGTTTTAGAACAAAATAGTCCTATTAAAAGACTTAGAATTTTACCAGAGGATGCAAAGGCACTAGATGCAGCCTTAAAAGCTATAGATGATGCAGATGCAATCGTATTAGGACCAGGAAGTTTATACACAAGTGTGCTACCAAATCTTTTAGTTAAAGGTATAAATAAGCATATTAAAAAAAGTAATGCTCTTAAAATGTACATATGTAATGTAATGACGCAACCAGGTGAAACAGATGGATTTGAAGCATCAGCTCATTTAAAGGTATTAATTAACCATTGTGGAAAAGATATAGTTGATTGTATAATAGCTAATGAACAAGATATACCGGAAGGTTTAAAAGAGAAGTATGCTTTAGAAAAATCAGAATTAGTACAATTAGATATAGAACAGTTGAATAAAATGGGAATTGAGGTTATAAAAGGTGATTTAACTGATATTAGGAATAGTTATGTTAGACATAATTCAGAGTATTTAGCACAATTACTTATTGAAACTGTTATGGAAAAGCAACTTCTATACGATAGAAAGAAAATTTTAGAGTATATTTATCTTACAAAACGAATTAAAGATGGAAAAAGGTAATAAGGGAAGGAGCAATCATGTCATTTTCAGCAAAGGTTAAGGGAGAAATTTGTAGATATATAGAAATGTCTAAAGACGAAGCTTTATCACAACTTTCAGCTATAATGAAAGTAAGTGGTACATTAGCTTTTAGTGGTAGACAAATAAGTTTTAAAATAACTACAGAAAATCCAGCATCAGCAAGGTTAACATTTACTCTTCTTAAAGATTATTTTGATATACATTCAAAATTAATGGTTAAAAAAAGTAATTCTTTAAAGAAGAACAACATTTATATGGTTGTTATAACTGAAGAAATGGGAGTTAAGGAACTACTGAAAGAAACAGGGATTTTAAGAGAAATAGATGGAATTATGTCTTTAGATTATGGTATAGATAAAGAATTAATAGATACTGATGAAAAAAGAAGAGTATATATAAGAGGTGCTTTTATTGGAGGCGGAAGTATTAGTAATCCAGAGAAGACATATCATCTAGAATTTGTTACTCATTCTCAGGAATATGCTGAGGAATTAAGTAAAATTATAAATAGTTTTGGACTAAATTCAAAAGTAATTCAAAGAAAAAATAGTTTTATTATTTATATAAAAGAAGGGGAACAAATAGTTGATTTATTAAATATAATAGGAGCTCATTCAGCTTTATTAGAATTAGAAAATATAAGAATAATGAAGGAAATGAGAAACAATGTAAATAGATTGGTGAATTGTGAAACTGCTAATTTAAGTAAAACTGTAAATGCTGCAGTAAGACAAGTGGAAAGCATTAAGTTAATAGAAAGAGAAATAGGCTTAGCCAGATTACCTAAAAATTTAAGAGAAGTTGCAGAGCTAAGACTAAATTATCCAGATGAATCCCTTAAAGAATTAGGAGAAATGTTAGAACCTCCAGTTGGTAAATCTGGTATAAATCATAGATTAAGAAAAATTGAAAAAATAGCTGAAGAGCTAAGAGAAGAGAATTTTTAATTACATTTAGTATTCTTATTGTAATTAAAAATAAAAAATAATATTTTGTATAGCATCAATATTAATTGGATTAATTAGTATTGGTGCTATTTTAATGTTTACATAGCTTAATAATAAATAATAATAAATGTTGAGAATTTTATTAAATTAGTATTATAATATATTTAATAGTTTTAGACTGAACAGTATAAAATATGGAGGAGAAAAATGAAGAAAAAATATATTTCTATGGTGCTTTTATTAGTTATAATAACAGCTGTATCATTAATAGGTTGCAATAATAATGATGATGAAGATATTAGTAAAGTATTAAAAGATACTACGGTTTCAAAAGCTAAAGAAGAAAGTGTTAAAAAAGATAATAATAATTTAACTTTACATGAATTAAATAAATTAAAGTTGGATGATGAGCTACAAGAAGGTATTAATAGTGATGAACTTAAACAAGCTATGAAAGATTTTGCTAGTAGCATAACTAATATTTCAAATGAAGCAAAATCAAAATCAACAGATATAAAAAATAATCTTATCAATGCAACTGATAGTATGAAAAAATTAAAAGATAATAAAAATAAAACTAAAAATAGTTTAGAAGTTGTATTAAATAATATTGAAGCAAAAAATATTATAGATAAATTAAATGATTTTTCTCAAAAGGGAAAAGATGTTGAAGATAATATTAATAAGGTATCAAATAAAATTCAAAGTGTTAATGGAAGTATAGATGATTTTAAAAATGGGTTAGGAAATATATTAGAAGCAAGAAAAGAAAATATCCAATCTATAAGGCCTGCTATAAGAGAAGATTTAAAAAATATTAGACAAGATATAAGAACAGATGCTCAAAAGAATTTAGACAACATAAGAAAAGATATAAGAGAAGATATTGGAAAAAATGTTAACGAAGTAAGAAATGATATAAAATCTCATATAAAAGAAAGGGAAGATAAGATTTCTTTAAGAATAGATAAAACACAAAACTTTATAAAAAATCTTTTTACTCAAATATTACAATCAAAAAAACATTAGATTTAATTAAAAAAAGTTGAAAATATTTAATCTAAATTATTTTAATTATTACTTTAAGTATTTATAGATTTTTAAAGTGATAATTATATAAATTAGTATAATATTTTCAACTTTTTAACAATTTAGCTTAAGTATTAATAATAAAATTTATTATTTAAGCTTAATTTAAAAAGAATATTTATAATTTGAGATTAAAGAAATAAAATCTTCCTTTCCAGTAGATGTATTAATAAATAATAAAGGTTTATCTTTATTAGTTTTATCTATATAATAATGTACTAATTCATAGTTGTTTGTTAAAAGAGAAGGAATAAATATAGTATTTATATAAATATAATTGCATTTAGAAGAATCATTAGAAATTAATTGGTTCAAAGCTTCTTCTTTAGAGTATTCAACATCTACTTTTAAATTATCAGGCGAAGCTAACATATAAAATTTATCTTTATACTTTAAAGGCTTTGAATATAGATCTAATTCTCCTGTATAACCATTAATTATTGGATTAATACTTGAAAATATATTATATCCATTAAACTTAGGTTGAATATTAAAATTATAATAATGAGATTCTTTATCTGTATGATTAGTAACACCTAAATTTTCACCTAAATATTCAATATTAACATCAAATTCATTATTAAAGTTCTTTATAATAATATCTTTAACCCATTTTTCAGCTTGATTAGGAGATAAAATTATTTCTTTTGAAAAATTTTCATTAAATTCACTATTTAATGAAATAATTCTACCTAAAACTGAATCAATTTCTCCAACTAATTTTGTTTGATTTAAAAATATAATTTCAAAGTTGTAATTAAAAGGTGAAGAAGTATCTTTAACCATAATATTTTTTATAATAGTACCAAAAATATTTTTAAGTTTTTCTTCTATTTGTCTTTTAGATAAGAATGAAAGTTCTTCATAAGATTTATTGTAATTAACATATGAAGTAGCAAAATTATTTAATTCATTTAAAGCTGTTTTTAACTTTTCTGTATTAGCAAATAATTTTTTTGAAGTTTTTTTACTAGAGTTTTGTACAGCTTGTTCTAAATTTAATAATAAATTACTAAGTTTTAAGGAAAGTTCTTCATCCTTAGAGGTAAAAGCATTTAAATTTAATTTTTCGTTTAACATTGTCATTATAGTAACAACATCAGTATTAATTAAATTAATACTGTTAATATCTCTATTAATATGACCATTATAATTTTCTTTAATTTGATTTTTTTCAAATAAATTTAAATTTCTATACACCATAGAATATTCTCTATTAATGTTATTTATTTGAGAATTTACTGATACTATATAGTTAGATGGTGATATAGGTTCATTTGGTTGATATCCTACCCATGAGTTTAAATTAGATATAGCGTTAGAAAAATAATTTAAATCTTTAGTAAGATTTCTTCGGTTATTAAAATAAATTAATAATAAGGCTATTAATATAGCTATTATAATAGAGTATATTAATCTTTTAAGTTTATTTACTTTTAAAGTCAGTAAAAGTTTTTTATCGGTTTTGCTTGAAATATCTTCTAGAGAGTAATTTAATTCATTATTTAAAAAATCTCCAGATTTATAAATATTACTACATTTAGAGCATTCTTTTAAATGTTCTTTTATAGATTCTTTTGTAATTTCACTTAATTCATTTTCTTCATACAATACATATAAATCTTTAACTAATTCACAATTTAATTTCACATTATCCCTCCAAGTCTTTTAAATAAAGTGCTTTAAATTTTTTTTTAGCTCTATGTAACCCTATTTTTACCTTGCCTTCTGTAAAATTCATAACCTTAGATATTTCTAAATAAGAAAGACCATTAACTTCTCTTAAAATAATTATGGTACGTTCTTCTTCCTTCAATTTATACATAACTTCATTAATTAATAATTGCTTTTCTAATGCATCAAAATCATTATTTAAATTAGGTATGGATTTCATAATCTCTTCATTATCATGGATAATGTTATCATTATTTTTGGCAAAATGAGTACATAAAGTATTTCTAGCAATTTTAAAAATCCAAGTTTTTAAGCTACTTTCTTCTCTAAAAGTATCTATACTTTTAAAAATTTTAAAAAAAGTATCTTCAGTAAGATCTTCAGCAGTATGATAATTAAGTGTTGCCTTATAAAAATAATTAAATATCTGTTTTTTATAGTTTAAATATATTTGTTCCCTTACATCTGACAAACACTTATTCCTTCCTTTCATTAAAGTATTCATTATTATAGACTTGAAAAAAATTGAAAAGTTACAAAATTTATAAAAATATTATAATAAAATTAAAATAAACTTTCTATAATTTTAATTTATTTTGTATGCTTACTTAAATAAGTAAGAAATAATTAAAGGAAATACATATAAGTTATTAAGTATTGAACTAATTTAAAAGATATAATTATTATTCAGGTTTAAATAGGTGGAAAAGGTAAAAAATTAAGTTATAATATTCATTTATACTATGATAAAATCTTATTATAATAAGTAAACTTATTATCTAAAAGAAAGGATGTGAGATGTTGGGGGATAAAAAATTTTGTCATTTGCATCTTCACTCAGGATATAGTTTGTTAGATGGTTCTGGAAAAGTATCACAAGTTATATCAAGAGCAAAAGAGCTTAATATGAATAGTATAGCTATTACAGATCATGGTGTTATGTATGGATGTGTTGACTTTTATAAGGAGGCAAAAGCTCTAGGTGTTAAGCCTATACTTGGTTGTGAAATATATGTAGTGCCTAAATCTATGCATATAAAAAATAATGATAGTGATAACAAAATATATCACTTGGTTTTGTTGGTTAAAAATCAAAAAGGATATGAAAATTTAATGGAAATAGCTTCAACGGCATCTATTGAAGGATTTTATTATAAGCCAAGAATAGATAGAGATTTTTTAAGTAAACATTCTGAAGGTTTAATTGCTTTAAGTGCTTGCTTAGGAGGAGAAGTTCAGAAGGCTATACTTAATAATAATCTTGAAGAGGCAAAGGAAGTAGCTTTATTTTATAAAGAAACCTTTAAAGATGGGTTTTATTTAGAACTACAAAATCATGGTATGGAGGAACAAAAGAAGGTTAATGAAGTAAATATTCGAATTTCTAAAGAATTAGAAATCCCCTTAGTGGCTACTAATGATGTTCACTACATATACCAAGAAGATTCAAAAGCACATGATATTTTAATGTGTATACAGACAGGGAAGACTGTGGATGATGTAAATAGAAGAAGATATCCATCAGATCAATTCTATTTGAAATCTCCAGAGGAAATGTGGGATATGTTTTCTTATATTCCGGAAGCTTTAGAAAATACACTAAAAATAGCAGAGCAATGTAATTTTGATTATGAATTTCATGTATCAAAGCTTCCGAAATTTCCCTTGTCAGAAGGAGTAGAGCCCTTTTCTTATTTAAGAGAAACTTGTTTTAAAGGTCTTATAGATAGAATAGATGAGCTAAAGGAACTTAGAGGAAGTTATGATATAGATAAAGTTTATGAAATAAGTGAAACTAATAGCAAAGTTAAAAAAGATGTAGAAAGATTAGAGTATGAGCTTGATGTAATAAAGCAGATGGGATATGTAGATTACTTCTTAATAACTTGGGATTTTATTAAGTATGCTAATGATAATGGTATACCAACAGGACCAGGTAGGGGAAGTGCAGCTGGATCTTTAGTTGCATATACATTAGGTATAACAAAAATAGATCCTATGAAATATAGTTTGCTTTTTGAGAGATTTCTTAATCCAGAGAGAGTAAGCATGCCTGATATAGATTCGGACTTTTGCTATGAAGGAAGACAAAGAGTTATAGATTATGTTGTAGATAAGTATGGTGAATCTAATGTAGCTCAAATTATAACATTTGGAACTATGGCAGCAAGAGCTTGTATAAGAGATGTAGGAAGAGCTATGAATTATTCTTATGGAGAAGTAGATAGAATTGCAAAAATGATTCCTACAATGCTAGGTATAACTATAAATAAGGCTCTAGATTTAAATCCGGAGCTTAAAGCAGTATATGATGCAGATGAAAGAGTTAAGGAACTTATTGATGTAAGTAGAAAATTAGAAGGATTACCAAGACATTCATCAACTCATGCAGCTGGAGTTGTTATAGCAGCTAAGCCATTAGTAGAATATGTTCCACTGCAAAAAAATGAAGAGTCCATAGTAACTCAATTTGATATGACTACACTAGAGGAACTTGGTCTTTTAAAAATGGATTTCTTAGGGCGTGCGATACGTTAGTTTGAAAGTTAATTAGAAATAATTAACGAGGATAACTTGTTAGAAAACTATAATTCTGATGAATGGAATGAGAGCAGTCATGTTTGCTCAAAACATCACACTAATACTCCCATATGCATTAAATATCATCTAATAGATAATGTGTAAAGCTGGGTGAAGTCGTCGAATACCAATAGAATTCAATGGAGGTACAGAGTAGGCGGGTGGCGATAAAATAAGGTTAGAATGTGGATTGTCAAATCCATCGACGAATCTTCGAGTGTACAGCTCCTGAGGAAGAATGTAAGTCTGAGATGATTTACATACACCGTGGCGGTGAGTTTGTTAGGGAAAAGTAAAAGTGGCCTATATGAAATTCCTTATATTCAACTATGAGAATATAAACAAACGGGGTTAAAGAAGAAACCTAAGTTTTATCAATGCTAAGAATTATGGAACGTAGAAAGCTAACAACTATTAATTAAAACCGTAGATGCGGGATAGGTATAGTGAAAGGATATAATTTATAAGCTATTTTATGTTAGTGAGAGTGAAGCCACAGTACCTGTGAAGCTATGATAATAAGTAGTGGAGGGATAGGCTTTAGTCGTATAATAATATTAAATTTAAATGACAGATATTTTGCTTTTCGAGTATGACAGGGAAAAGACCACCATTAAAGGAGGTTTGCCCAGCGAAATGAACGTATATAGATACAATCAGTATTACCAAATGCAAAATATATTTGATTCACTTTATAGCAAATCAAAAGATAATGAAAATTTTTATAATCTTATGAATTTGATTAAGAGTGAGAATAACATCAAATTAGCTTTTAGAATGATTAAAAGTAACACAGGGAGTAAAACTTGTGGAACAGATAATCAGAATATCAATGATATTAAAGAAACTTCTTTGGAAAAATACGTTACGGAAGTCCAAAATAGATTAGATAATTATAAACCTAATACCGTAAGACGGGTATTTATCCCTAAAGATAATGGTGATTATCGACCTTTAGGAATTCCAACAATGATTGATAGAGTGGTACAACAATCCATTAAACAGATTTTAGAACCAATTTGTGAAGCAAAATTTCACCCTCACAGTTATGGATTTAGACCTAATAGAAGTACAAAACATGCTATTGCAAGATTAAATAGCCTTGTTAATCAAGGAGGATTAAACTATGTAGTAGATGTGGATATTAAAGGTTTCTTTGACAATGTAAATCATAATAAACTTATTAAGCAAATGTATGGACTTGGAATTAGAGATTTTAAACTATTGAAAATAATAAAGCAAATGTTAAAAGCACCTATACAAGGTGAAGGCGTTCCGAAAAAGGGCACACCTCAAGGTGGCATTTTATCACCTTTATTATCAAATATAGTATTAAATGAACTTGATTGGTGGATTAGTTCTCAATGGGAATCACATCCAACTAAACATAAATATACACAACTTAATAAGTATAATGCTATGAAGAAAACAAAGTTAAAAGAAATTTTCATAATAAGATATGCAGATGATTTTAAAATTGTTTGTAGAAACTACAATGTAGCAAGAAAAATATTTTATGCAGTACAAGAATGGTTGAAAAAGAGATTGAAACTTGATATTAGCAAAGAAAAATCTAAAATAGTAAATCTAAGAAAAAACTATTCAGATTTCTTAGGAATCAGAATAAAAGTAATTAGACGACCGAAAAGTAAACATGGGATATGTAGCACAATCAAGATTATCAGAAAAGAGAAGAATAAAAGCTGAAGAAACTATTAAACATAAGATTCGGAACTTACAAAAATGTCAACATATCAAATATGTAACAGATTTTAATAGTACAATTTTAGGTATTCACGAATACTACAAAGTTGCAACTTATGTAAGTTTGGATTTTAAAATAATAGCAAGAAATGTAAATAGATTTATCTTTAATAGACTTAAAAAGATTTCAAAATATAAAGTCCCAAATGAGGAAGAAAAGGATTCAGCATTCAAACAGTTTTACGGTGAAAGCAAAAGTTATAGTTGGGTAATATGTGGTAGGGCAATATATCCAGTACACTTTATAAAACATACTTCAAGTATGAATTTTAATCAGAATATAAATGATTATTCAAAAGATGGGCGGGAAAAAAGCACTAAATCACTAAAGAAAAATACAAAGCTTATAATTTTGCAGTTAAGTGAAAGATATAATCCATATGAAACAGTTGAATATAATGATAATAGAGTGTCGAGGGCATCTATGACAGGTATGAAATGTGAAGTAACTAAAATACCTTTAGAAATAGACGAAATGCACTGTCATCATCAGATACCACGCAAATACGGTGGAACGGATAAATATGATAATCTTAGAATACTTCATAAAGATGTTCATATACTTGTTCATGCAACAGATGAAGAGATTATTAAAAAATATATTCATATACTGGCTAAATCACAAAATACAATCAAAAGGGTACTTAATAATTTGAATAAATTAAGAAAAGAAGCTAAAACAAAAATTATAAAAGAAGATGATGTTAGAATGTGGTTAGAAGTTAAAACTTGGAAAACTTCTAAAGCGAAGGTAATATAGTCAAATCAATTTAATATATATTAGACGATGGAACGCCGTATGATTGGAAACTATCACGTACGGTGTGAAGCGGGGGAAAGGGAGTAGTCGTAACAGGTAATGCTGATGAAGAAACCTACCTATCGCTATTTCGTACATTAACTGTTATGAGAGATGCAGTTAATATGATAAAAGAAAATAGAGGTGTAAAAATAGATTTAGATAATCTAGATTTCAATGATAAAGAAGTTTATAAAATGATTGGAGAAGGAAAAACAGCAGGAGTATTTCAACTTGAAAGTGCTGGTATGGTATCCTTCATGAAGGAGTTAAAGCCTGACTGCTTAGAGGATATTATAGCTGGAATTTCATTATATAGACCAGGTCCTATGGCTGAAATTCCTAGATATATAGAAGGAAAAAGAAATATAAAAAATGTTAAATATATGCATCCAAAATTAGAAGATATATTAAATGTAACTTATGGAGTAATGGTTTATCAGGAACAGGTTATGGAAATAGTTAGAAAGTTAGCTGGTTATTCTATGGGTAGGAGTGACTTGGTTAGAAGAGCTATGTCTAAGAAAAAGCATAAAGTTATGGAGGAAGAAAGAAAGAACTTTATAAACGGAATAGTCAATGAAAATGGTGAGATTGAAGTTCCGGGATGTGTAAGAAATGGTGTATCTGAAGAAGCAGCTAATAAGATATTTGATGCAATGATGGATTTCGCTAGTTATGCATTTTGTAAGTAATATAACATTTGTTATATATGTATAATTTTCCTTTTATGTGTAAAAATACATTTGAGTGATTTTATGAAAAAGAAAAGTTATATATAGAAAATATGATAAATGGAATTACATATTAAGTGCCTTTGCGAAGTAATTTGTAAAGAAAACAAGGTGAATTGCGGGGAAAATCTTAGAGTCTTAAATACTAACTTAACCTAGTAATAGAGTTAAGGGCTTAGATTAATCACCTAAGAGAAAGTAAAAAGTTTAAGAATTGGTTAATCCGCAGCCAAGTATCCTAGAAATAGGGTGAAGGTTCAGAGACTAGATAAAGTAATCTAAGTAATTAATTTATATGATGAAATATCCACGAGTGCCTTGTACCCAAATAGTATTTGGGTAATGATATAGTCCGATCTTAATAGAAATATTAAGTATAGGGGTAAATACCTTATAGCAACTAAGATGTTAACAAAAGTCATGCAGCAGCCTATGCGGTTATAGGCTTTCAAACGGCATACTTAATGCGATATTATCCAGTAGAAACCATTGCGGCAATGCTTAATTCAGTAATGGGGACTAATGAAAAAGTTGCAGAATATATTAGAACAGCTGAATCTTTAGGAATTCAAGTATTACCACCGGATATAAATGAAAGTTATTCTAAATTTACGGTTAAAGGAGATACTATACGTTTTGGATTAGCTGCTATAAAAAATGTAGGAGTTAATGTAGTAGAAAGTATAGTAAAATCTAGATTAGATAAAGGAAGTTTCTCTAATCTTATGGATTTTTGTAATAAAGTAGATTTAAGAACTATAAATAAGAGAGCAGTAGAGAGTTTAATAAAATCAGGTGCATTTGATAGCTTTAAAGCATTTAGATCCCAACTATTAGCTATTTATGAAAGAATAATAGATGGAGTTTTATCTCAAAGAAAAAAAAATATAGATGGTCAAATGTCATTGTTTGGAGCATTAGAAGAAGATGAAAGCACAAGTTTACAAATTTCTTACCCAAATATAAAGGAATTCCATAAAAAGCATACACTTGCTATGGAAAAAGAAATGACAGGATTATATCTTTCAGGTCATCCTTTAGATGAGTATGAAAAAAGTTTAAAAATGCAAACATCAATTAAAATATCTAAAATAATGAATGAACATAAAAAACTTCAAGAAAGTACTAGTCTAGAAGCAGCCTTAAATGAAGCTGAAATTAAAGATAATGATAGAATAATTCTTGGAGGTATAATTTCTGAGGTTTCTAGAAAAGTCACAAGAAATAACACACTGATGGCTTTTATAAAACTAGAAGATTTAGGTGGGATTATAGAAGGAGTAGTTTTCCCTAAAACTTTAGAAAAATGCAATGCTCTTATAAATGAGGATAGTTTAGTAATTATAAAGGGAAGAGTTACACTTAAAGAGGATGAGCAACCTAAAGTATTATGTGAAGAAATAACTCCTTTAGAAAAAATAAATTCTTCAAAAGTTTATATAAGAGTAGAAGATGAAAAAAGAGCAAGAGCTGTTAATAAAGCTTTAAAAATATTATTAAATCAATTTAAAGGAGATACGTCAGTTTATATTGTTGCTGCTAAAGAAAGAAGAAGCTTTAGATTATCTAGAGAATGTTGGGTGGATTTAGATACTAATGTAATAGATTTTCTTAGAGAAAAATTTGGAGAAGAGAATATAAAGTTAATTAATGAAGAATAAGTAAATTATTTTTAATTTAAGGTGCTATATTACATTTTATATAAATATTAACTATAAAAAAGATATAGCACCGAATTTTTAAGCTTTAATATAAATTTTTAAAATGAAAACATATAAATTGAAAAATAGGCTATAATAAATAAAGGTATATTTCTAAGATATCGATGTTTTTTTATTTAATTCTACATAAAAAGGTTGAAAATGACCTTTACTTTAAGTAAAATTAATAATGGTGTGGTATTATAATATTAAGTAATTAAAAAATTATAAATTTTTGATACATAATAAAATAAATAATTTAACAAGCTTAATTATAAAAGTATGTTAAGTGGTATAAAGTTTTTGTATACAAATTTTAATGTGATAACATGGGTAATATTTAACCCCAGTGGGTCTAAAAAAGACCTACTAGTGTGGAGGAGGAATACTATGAAAAAGATTGCTGTTTTAACAAGTGGTGGAGATGCACCAGGGATGAACGCTGCTGTAAGAGCTGTAGTAAGAATGGCTTTACACAATGGAATTGAAGTAATGGGTGTTCAAAGAGGATATGCAGGCTTAATAAGTGGAGAATTATTTAAAATGGACAGAAAGTCTGTTTCAGATATTATCCAAAGAGGTGGAACTGTATTAAGAACTGCTAGATGTAAAGAGTTTAAGCAGGAAGAAGTTAGAGAAAAGGCTGCAGCTATTTTAAAAGCTTATGGAGTAGACGCTTTAGTTGTATGTGGTGGAGATGGATCATTTACAGGAGCTAAACTTTTATCTAAATTAGGAGTTAAAACTGTAGGTTTACCAGGAACTATAGACAATGACTTAGCTTATACAGATTACACTATAGGATTTGATACTGCGTTAAATACTGTATTAGATGCAATAAGCAAACTAAGAGATACTTCAAGTTCTCATGAAAGAGTTTCTGTTATAGAAGTAATGGGAAGAAATTGTGGAGATTTAACTTTATATGCAGGTATAGCAGGTGGTGCAGAAGCAATAATAGTTCCTGAAATGCCATTTAACAAGGATGAGTTAATCCAAACAATATTACAAGGTAAATTAAATGGAAAGTTACACAATATAGTTTTAGTAGCAGAGGGTGTTGGCGGAGCAGAAGAGCTAGCAAAAGAAATTGAAGAAGTTACTGGAATTGAGTCAAGAGCTACAATTTTAGGACATATTCAAAGAGGTGGAAATCCAACTGCTATGGACACAGTTTTAGCTTCAAGAATGGGTGCTAAAGCAGTTCAAGTATTAATGGAAGGTAAAACTTCAAGAGTTATTGGAATAAAAGATAACAAAATTTTTGATCAAGATATAGATGAAGCTTTAGCTATGGAAAGAACATTTGATGTAGATTTATATAATATAGCTAATGCAATAAATCAATAAATTTTATTGATTTTTAAATTTTCTTAATTTTAATAATAATTAATTTATTATATATATTCAAATTTAGGGTGAACTTATAATTATAACGAGGGAGTGTTGTTAATGAGAAAGACAAAAATAGTTTGCACAATAGGACCAGCAAGTGATAATGAGGAAGTATTATCAAAAATAATTGAATCAGGAATGAATGCATCAAGACATAACTTCTCACATGGCGACCATGCAGAACACGCAGGAAGAATAAATAAGGTTAAAGAATTAGCTAAAAAATATGGTAAAGAAATTGCTGTATTATTAGATACTAAAGGACCTGAAATAAGAACTGGAAAGTTCGAGCCAAGTAAAGTTGAGTTAGTTGCAGGAAGTAATTTTTCAATATATGCTGGAGGAGATGTTGTAGGTGATACAACTAAATGTTCTGTAACATATACAGGATTAGCTAATGATGTTAAACCAGGAAATACTATATTAATAGATGATGGTTTAGTTGGATTAGAAGTTAAAGCAATTGAGGGAAATAGAGTTGACTGTGTAGTTAAAAATACAGGCTTAGTAGGAACTCATAAAGGAGTTAATGTTCCAGGAGTTTCAATAAAATTACCAGCATTAACTGAAAAAGATGTAGCAGATTTAAAATTCGGTTGTGAAATGGGAGTTAACATGGTAGCAGCTTCATTCATAAGAAAAGCTGAAGATGTAGTAGCTATAAGAGAAGTCTTAACACAAAATGGTGGAGCAGACATTCAAATATTCTCTAAAATTGAGAATCAAGAGGGTGTTGATAACATTGATTCAATAATAGAGGCTTCAGATGGAATAATGGTAGCAAGAGGAGACTTAGGAGTTGAAATTCCAATGGAAAGAGTTCCTGCTATTCAAAAAATGATAATAGAAAAATGTAATATAGTTGGTAAGCCAGTTATAACTGCTACTCAAATGTTAGATTCTATGATCAGAAACCCAAGACCAACAAGAGCAGAAGTTTCAGACGTAGCTAATGCTATATTAGATGGAACAGATGCAATAATGTTAAGTGGAGAGTCTGCAAATGGAAGCTGGCCAGTAGAAGCTGTTCAAACAATGGCTAAAATAGCTGAAGAAGCAGAAACATTATTAAGCTATGAAGTGGCTACTTCAAAAGCTAAACAACATATACCAGCTATACCAGGAGTTATATCAAGAGCAGCTTGTAATGCTGCACATGAATTAAAAGCTGCTGCAATAGTATCAGCAACTAAATCAGGTGCTACTGCATCAAGAATTTCTCAATGCAGACCTGATTGTCCAATAATAGCTGTAACTACAAATGAAAGAGTTGCTAAGAAATTAGCTGTAACTTTTGGAGTATATCCAGTAATTGCTGATAGCATGACTTCAAGTGATGAAATTATGGAAAAATCAGTATTAGTAGCTAAAGAAAGTGGTTTCGTTAAAGTAGGAGATACTGTTGTTATGGCAGCAGGAATACCAGCTAATGAAACTGGAAATACTAATTTATTAAGAGTAACAGAAGTTAAGTAATTTTACTTTAACAAAAAATAGTAAAAAGTAAGTAGTTTTCTACTTACTTTTTATTATTTAAAATAAAATATAAAATTAATATTGATAAATTTTATTAATTTCAGTATACTATTAAAGTTAACAAAAATTTAACATATAAAATCTAAAAAAGTTACTATAATTGTGTATAATATTAACAAGTTATGTAACAATATAAATAGGAATAAATGGCAACTGTTCCAATTTAAAAAAGTACTTAATGCATAAGCATTAAGTATTTTTTTATTCTTTAGGAAATTATAATTTTAAAAATCTGTGGATAAATTTAATAAAGTGCCGGAGGCGGTCTGCAAAGCAGATTTTTTATATTACATTTATAATATAAAGTATAAAATATAAAAATAAACAAATAATACAAGTATATCAATAACAAGAGGTGATATATTTGGCTAGATTAATTTGTACTGCATATAATTGTGTAAATAATGTTAATTCATTATGTACAGCTTTTAATTTACATATAGAAGGAGAAAAAGCTAATTGTAAAAGTGAAACTATGTGTGAAACTTTTGCACCTAGAACTTTTATCAATGCATTAAAAAACACATTTAATACTAATTATGTAGGTTCAATAATGCAAGCTTTAAATCCAGATTTTGATGTGGTACATCATATATATTGTAATGTAACTAATTGTACATATAACATAGGATTAAAATGTACCTCCACAGATATAAGAATTTTAGGTGATAATGCAAATACTTCAGAAAATACAGAATGTGAAACATTTTTTCATAAATAATAATTAAAATTATTAAAAACCATTGAAAAATATAATGTGTTTTTAATAATTTTTTTTGTTTTTAAAAATTATTAAAGTTATAATTAGATATATAAATTATAGATAATTTTAAGAAAGGGTAAGTTTATGAAAGATAAATTAGCTATTATTACTGGGGGAACTAGTGGAATAGGAAAAGAATTTGCGAATCAATTAGCTGAAAAAGGGTATAATATTTTAATTACTGGTAGAAGAATAAAAGAATTAGAAAAAGTAGCAGAAGAAATAAGAAATAAAACAAAAGTTAATGTTGAAACGTATATTATAGATTTAGCTATTGATAATGAAGTGGAAGAATTTATGATTTATTTAGAAAAAAAGAATAATATAGAATTTTTAGTTAATAATGCTGGGCATGGAGCGGAAAAATCTTTTACAGATGATAAATATGAAAATCAATTAGAAATGATTAATTTACATATAATAGCTACGGTTAAATTATGCCATGGTTTAATTAAAATTATGAAGAAAAATAAAAAGGGATATATTGTAAATGTAAGCTCTGTAGCTGCTTTTAATACATTTCCAAGCTCAGCTATGTACTGTTCAACTAAAGCTTTTTTAATAAATTTTTCTCAATCATTAGCTATGGAAGTAAAAAAATACCATATTAAAGTACAAGGTCTTTGTCCTGGATTTACCAGAACTCATTTTCATAGTAGATTAAAAATGGATGAAAATATATTAAAGAATAAAGGATTAATAAGGTGGATGACTACTAATAAAGTGGTAAATATATCATTGAATAATATAGAAAAAGATTTAAAGGTTATTGTTATACCTGGAATAAGCAATAAATTTATATATCATTTAAATAAATTTATTCCCAAGTCTATTTATTATAAATTTGCTATTAAAGGATGGGAACTAATGGAGTAAAATTTTATAATATAGATTTAAAAAAATAAGATAAAACATGAACAAATATTAAAAACACAGAAATTTTAAATATTCATTTAAAATTCTGTGTTTTTTATTGTATTAATGAATACCACAGGTTTTACCTGTGGTTCTAAAAAGCTTATAGCTATGAGTAGAAAAAAATAAAACCTCCGATGTAAAATAATAGTAGGTTTGCCGACCAAAACTTAATTTTACAAGGA